>CAZCVC010000009.1:0-10305 GCA_964502045.1 uncultured Planctomycetia bacterium
GCCGCGACCGAGGCCAGCCATATAAGTTCCTTCAGCCGCAGGAAAGTAACTGTTTTTTCCATGCTACGGCGAGATCGCCTTTCCGGCCTCCATCATGACGATCGCGAGCATCGTGAAAAGAAACGACGCGATCGCGCCGAGCAGCAGGATCTTGAGCCTTCCCGACGGCTTCTGCGGGACGTCCGCGAACGACACGATCTTCACGCCCTCGACGGTCTGCTTGGCCTTCAGGAGCCGGGCCTTCGCTTTTTCGTCCAGCAGGAAAATATAGAGGCTCTCCTGGATCTTGATCTCGCGCGACAGACGCGACAGCATCATCTCCTTTTCGGGAGTGTGCTTGAGCGTACTGAGAAAACCGTCCTCGAGCTCTTTGCGGTTGAGCTTCCCTTCGAGCTGCTGCTTCACCTCTGCGATCGTGTCCCCGAGATACGTGATCTGCGGGCTCTGTTCGGCGTAAAGCTCGCGCAGACGGTTGCGCTCGACCGTGAGGTCCAGCAGCTTCACCTCTTCGGCCTGGATCAATTGGTAATGCGACTTGAATCGCTCGGGCAGGATCTGGAAATAGGCCTTGATCTCCTCGGAAAGGTCCGTGATCTGGTTTTCGTCCTTGAAATCGCGCAGGCGCAGCTCCGATTCCTCGAGATGGTCGCCGGCGGCTTCCGATTCGTTTTCAAGGTATTGAAGCAGGCGGTCGGCCTCTTCGTGCTGAAAACCGGCATTCCAGAAGAGATAGTTTTTAACAAGGCTGTTGGCGATAGCGGCGGCAGTTTCGGCCTTCTTGTGGCGCACGCGCACTTCGATGAGGTTCGTGAACGGCGGCGACGAAATGACGAGCTTCGAGCGGCGCAATGTCGCAACAGCCTCCTGCACCGCTTTTTCCCGGTCCTTGTCGGAAAGCGTTCCTTTTTTCGGTTTGGCGCCGAAAATTCCGCCGTCTTCGCGGTAAAGCTCGGTTTCCGTCACGACTTTTTTAAGAATGAGGTCGCTCTGCATCAGGTGGCTGTGCACGCGCACGAGGCTCAGGAACTGGCTCGGGTCTAGCGCCGTCGTGTCGACGGTGGTCGGGCCCTTCTTGGCCTCGACGAGCAGAAGGCTCTGCGCCTGGTAGGTGGGGAGGGAAAACGCTTTCACGGACGTCGCCGTCATCAGCACCAAAAAAACGGCGGCGGCCGCGAAACGGCGGCGCGCCAGAACGTCTTTAAGGATCACCGGTTCAGCACCCCGGGGTGCACGGCATCGTACATGTCGAGATAGAATTTGACGGCGGGGTCCGTCTTCGTGAAGAATTCCTGGATGAACGTCGTGATGTTGGCGATGAACGTCTTCGGCACGTACACGATGTCGCCGGGAACCAGCGTGATGTCCTGGCTGAAGTCGCCTTTGTTGATGACGTCCCAGATGTTGAGGCGGAAACCCTGGGCGCCCTGCCCGCCGGGCCCGCCGCGGCGTATCACCACCACGCTGTTCAGCTGCGCCGTGTCGGCCTTGTAGCCGTGCGCGCGGCTCAGCGCTTCGACGACGGTGATGCGGCCATCGAAAGGAAACACGCCGGGAAGCGCGACTTCGCCGAGCACGAATACCTTCTGGTTCTGGAAAGAGAGCACGTTCACGGTCACGATCGGCTGGTTCACGACGTTGACGAGGCTGTATTTGATCTTATCGGTAAGTTCGGGGATGGTCAGGTCGAGCGCCTTCACTTCGCCGACGAACGGGAACGAAATATTGCCGTCAGGCCTCACGATGACTTTCGCCGCGAGATCGGGGTGCCGCCAGACCGAGATATCGAGCTGGTCGCCAGGGCCGATGATGTAAGAAAAAACGGGCGCCGGGACGGGCGAGGAAGCGCTGGGCGTCGCATAGGCGGGCGCAGGACGTGTCTCCGCCGCCGCGGAAACCGCGGAGAAAATAAGCCACGCGCAAATCCCTGCAAGCGCTTTCTGCTTCATGCTTTCCAGCCCCCCGCCGGTGCTAAGACCATTCTACCGATTTTAGAAAAATTATAAAGAAACTTTCTTGATCGTTTTCGCGAGCTTCAGCGACTTCTCGGCCGCCTCGAGGATGCGGATGATGCGCAGCGCGAACGCCGGGTTCGACGCCGGCGTTTTTCCGCGCTCGATCGACCTCACGAAGTCCTCGATCTCGATCTGCAGCGGCTCGCGCGTGTTCACGTGCGGAGAGAAGATGTGGCCGGTCTTGTAATTGAACGTGGCCTCCGTGATGCCGCGCCCGTTCTTCGTCGCGCACTGGTCGAACACCTTGATCTTTTCGTCGGCGCGCGTGTCGTTGTAGAAGATCATCTTCTTGGTGCCGGCGATGACCATGTTCCTCATCTTCAGCGGCGCCAGCAGGCTCGTGAAAATGTAGATGCCCTGCCCCGACTTCGATGTGATGTTCAGCGAGATCGTTTCGTGGTGGCCGCGGCCGAAATAGTCGTTGCCGGCGCACGAGACATTGCATTCCGAAAGGTCGAGCCAGTGCAGCATCACGGCGATGTCATGAGGCACGAG
The DNA here is from genome assembly GCA_964502045.1 of uncultured Planctomycetia bacterium. Classification (GTDB taxonomy): domain Bacteria; phylum Omnitrophota; class Gorgyraeia; order 2-02-FULL-51-18; family 2-02-FULL-51-18; genus CAMDWQ01. The sequence goes on from CAZCVC010000009.1 coordinate 2,508, forward strand.
GTCCCAGAGTACGCCTTCGTTCGGCTTCAGGTGCCCGAAATGCACGCGCGACGACTGCACATAGCGCACGTCGCCTATCCTGCCGGCATCGATGAGTTCCTTGATCTTCTGGACATGCGGGCTGTAGATGTACGTGTAGCCGGCCATCAGCACGCGGCGGCGGCGGCGCGCCAGGTTCATCAGTTCCTCGGCCGTCTTCGAGTTGTGCGTCAGCGGCTTTTCCACGAGCACGTGCTTCCCGGCCTCGAGGAACAGTTTTGCGAGACGGTAATGCGTCGGCAGCGGCGTAGCGATCGCGACGGCGTCGACGGACGGGTCTTTCAGCACGTCGTTGAAATCAGCCGTGATCTTGAGTGACGGGTGCCTGTTCTGCATGACCCGGAGCCGCGAAACTCGCAGGTCACAGCACCAGGTGAGCCGGCATTTGTCGTTCTCAAAAAAGTTGCGCGCGAGGTTCGGGCCCCAGTAACCGCAGCCGATCAGGGCGACGTTCAGCATTTTGGATCTTTCTGGTTCAGCAGGCCTTTTTAGTTTGAAAAACCACGAATACCGTCATCCATAAAATTTTCAGGTCGAGCATCCACGACAGATTTTTCGCGTACTCGATGTCCTTTTCGACCATCTGCCGGTAACCGGTCGTCGAACGGCCCTCCACCTGCCAGAGCCCCGTGATGCCGGGCTTCACTGAAAACTTTTCAAGCATCCACAGCTCGAAATGTTCCAGCTCGTAAGGCACAGCCGGCCTCGGACCCACGAGGCTCATGTCGCCGGCCAGCACGTTCCAGAGCTGCGGCAGCTCGTCGATGCTGCACCGGCGTATTGCGCGCCCCACGCGCGTGACCCGGGCGTCGTCCGCGAGCTTGAAGACGCCGCCGGCCTGCGCGGCCTTCCCGGCCTCGGGGCCCATGAGCTTTTCGATATAGTTCCGGTGCACGGCCTCGTCGTTATCTATGAACATCGACCGGAACTTGTAAGCCGTAAAGAGCTTTTGCCCGCGTCCGACGCGCGTCTGGCTGAATATCGCGGGTCCCGGCGAATCCAGGCGTATCGCCAGCGCCGTCACGAGCATGACCGGCAGCGTCAGCAAAAGCAGTGCTATGCTGCCGGCGATGTCGGTCGTCCGTTTGAAAAAAAGATAAGCGCGTGTCACCATTTTCGGACGCGGTCGATGAAATCCCACAGCGTGATCGAATCGATGTCGCCCGACACGCTGAACGCCGAAGCGTATCCGTCCGGCCAGCGTCCTTCGAAGCCGCCTTTCCCCGTCCAGCCGGCGACCTCGCCGACGCTCGCGATCCACACAGGAGGGCGCATCGCCTTCGCCTTTTGGATTAGCGCTTCTAAAATACCGCCGAGCTCAAATATTCTTTCCGGGTGCAGCTGCAATACGAAAAGTTCGCCGCGCGCGTGGCTGGCCTCGAGAATCTTCGACCAGACCGCGAGCACTTTTTCGGGCGCGAGCCTTTCGCGGTCGACGAGTACGTCATCGTCGGGCAGCGAAACCGGCACTTCGACAAGCGCGCGGTTCATACGCGGTAACGAGCGCGAGACCGAGTGCCGTTCGGGCCTGTAAAACTCGCCGATGAACCCGTAAAATTTCTCATCTTTGCCGTAAAACTCGTCCCAAAGCACCGGATAGCTCGAGTCGTAGCGGAAGCGCCCCTGCGCCTCGAGCGCCTCGAGGACGCCTGCATTGACCTTCAAGTACGGCGCGCGGAAACCGGTGAACGGCGTTTTTTGCGCGTCAAACATCGCGACCGCATTCCGCGCGTGGGCCTTCTGCTCCTCCGCAGCCAGTTTTGAATGGTCGGTGTGCACGTCGCCATGCACGCCCCATTCCACGCCGCCGACGTCCTCGCGGGAAATGTCGCGCCAGTATTTTTCCAAGATGACGCCCGGGATGAAGAACGTCCCGCGCACGCCCTGCCGTCTCAGGATCGCCGCGTAAAGCGCGATACCCTTCACTTGCCGGTCCGGCGTCCATCCGAAGCGCCGGAAGATCAAACCCAGCCGGTAAAACCCCTTCGCGAAGCCCCGCGAATCGAGCATGTGCTTGATGCCGCTCCAGGCCCTCATTGTTTCTTGTGGAAGAAAGAGCCTATGGCGAAGCGACCTTTCTTCGTGATCTCTGAAGCAAAACCGCGCACGCCCTTCAACTTCAAAAGCTTCCAAAGGTATTTGGCTACGTTGACCGGGTTTCGCAGGAACATTTTCACTTTGCGGCGCGCCACTTCGTCGAGCGCGTCGATGAGGTCCTGCGTCGAACACTCCGGGTAGTTCATGACCGGATTGGAAGTGCCTTCATACTCGCTCCAGTCGGTGGTCGTCAACCACCCCTTCTCCTTGGCCTCCGCGTAGAACGGCGTGCCGGGCAGCGGCGTCGCGACGCTGACCTGGCAGGACGTGAGCCCGATGGAAAAAATGATGTCGAGCGTATCGCGCAGGCTCTGGCGCGTCTCGCCGGGCATGCCAAGGATGAACGAGCCGTGCACGAGCATGCCCATCTTGCGGAAGACCTTGATGTTTTTGCGCAGTTTTTCCAGGTGCACGGGCTTGCCGATCGACTTCACGATCTCGGAGTTCGAGGACTCGATGCCGAACTTCAGCGCGTAGCATCCGCTTTTTTTCAGCAGCGCGACGTCCTCGGCCGTGATGTTCCAATCCATCCACGAGGACCAGGCGACCTTGAATTTCTGCTTCAGCAGCGCTTCGGCGATCTCTTTGGCGCGCGGGATCGTCACGAACGCGTCGTCGAAATAGATTTCGCGGATGCCGTATTTGTCGTAAAGGTTCCCGATCTCCTTCATCACCAGGTCGATCGAGCGTTTCCGGTAACCCTGGCCGTGCACGACTGGCACGACGCAGAACGGGCAGGCGTACGGGCAGCTGCGCGTCGTCATGATGCGCGAGCTCGGGTGGTAACGGCTCAGAGGCTCGTTGTACTTGTAGATCGGCAGCTCCGAAAAATCGGGGGTGGGGATCTCATCGATATTTGTCATCGGTGATCGCTTCGAGCCGGGATTGATCTGTCCGTTCTTCTTGAAGCCGACGCCCTTCACGGCTGAGAAATCGGTCTCCCCCTTTTCCAGCATCGGCGCCATGTCGCGCAGCGCCTCTTCGTATTCGCCGTAAAGCACGAAATCGACCTCGGGGTTGATCAGTGTCTCGACCGGCATCGAATCGGCGTGCGCGCCGCAGAAAGCGATCTTGGTCCCGGTCCGTTTCTTGGCCTCGCGCGCGAACTCCGTGTCCGTTTTCAGCGATGTCGGAAAAGCCTCGATGACGGTGAGGTCGGGCTTCAATTCTTCAATGTATTTCAGGCATTGCTCGGCCGTGAGTTCCTCGGCTATCGCATCCTTCATGTGCGCGTCGACGCCGAACTTGCGCAGATAAGGCACCGTGCACGCCATTTCGTAAGGGAACGGGAAATAAGGCAGCGTGCGGTCCTTTTTCCGGATCTCCGGCCAGCGCGTGCCGGCCTTGATGCCGTAGACCTTCTCGTCATTGATCCAGGGGGAATTGAGGAGCAGGATCTTCATCAGGCGGCCCTCCGGTGCCTGCCGAGCATCATGTTCAATCCGTTCTTCGCGTAAAAGATCAGGATATTCCCCATGTGCACGAAGCTGAGGCGGCCGAGTTTGGACACGCTGCCGCGCTTATAAAAATGGAACGCCGTGACTTCGGGGATATAATAGGTCTTCCAGCCTTTCATCAGCGCGCGGAAACAGAAATCCACGTCCTCGAGATAGAACGGCTGCAGCAGGCCCTGCCCGACGGGCCCGACTTCCTCGATGGCCTTGCGCCTCAGCAGGAAGAACGCGGAGACGCACCAGTCGACCTGCCGCGCGTGCTCGTGGTCATAGTCCATCATCAGGTAGCGCGAAACCACCGCGTTTTTCGCCAGCGGTTTCATGAATTTGAGCCAGCGGAAAAAATGCGGCAGGCGCGCCAAATAGACGAGCGGCGTCGGGAAACGCCGCGCGGTCAGCTGCAGCGAACCGTCGTCGAACAGGAGTTTGCAGGAAGCGGCCGCGCCGTTCGGATGCGCGTCCATGAAGCGCAGCGTGTAGTCCAGCGTGTCCGGTTTGAGCTCAATGTCCGAGTTCAGCAGCAGAAAATAACGTCCGGACCCTTCCTTCATCGCGCGGTTGTTGTTCGCGATGTAGCCCTCTTTGCGGGAAGTGCGGATGACCTTGATGTCGGGGAATTTTTCGCGGGCCCAGTCGTAGGTGCCGTCGGTCGAGGCGTTGTCGACGAGGATGGTTTCGAATTTGAACGACGTGCGGCTGCCTTGTATCGAAGGCAGACAGCGCTCCAGGTCCGCCTTCTCGTTCGTTCCTACGACGATAATGGTCACATCTATCATGGGTGTCCAGGCCGTCCAGGCGTTTAATTAATTCTTACTAAACTTTAGCATATATTACAGCTTTAAAAAACCAGTTTTTCATTCTTAGGGGAGATTGAAAAACTCATCATAAATCAGTTAATGAAGTAGGCAAAGCAAAGCGCTGCCAGAGCCTATCGTTTAAATTTACGCGACAATGCGTTCCGTTTCAAGGGGTTGGGCGCGGGAATCACGCGTTTTTCTCGATCACGAAGATATCGCGGTAATGCCCGCCCCACTTCACGCGCGCGAGCACCGGAAAAAAAAGGAGGTAAAACAGAGTGATGAGGAACCAGCGGACGTGGCTACCCTCCAAAAAACGCGTCACGCTCCAGTACCAGACTTTCACACTTTCGTTCTCGATCAGCGTCCATCGCCCGGCGCCCGCGAGCTTCAGGCATTCGACGAGGTCACCGCGGTCCGGGAGCACGTTTTGGGTGTGTTCGACCAGATACCAGAAGCGTTTCTTGAATTTTTCGAGATCTTCCGGCTTTCCGTTCCAGGCGGCGATCCGTTCCTGGAGCCGGCGGTAGACTTTAGCCTCCCATTCCCGCGCCACGGGCCCGCAGGGACAGCCGACATAGACTCTCTTCTTCGCGACGCGAAGCGCCTCGGCGACGGCCTTCGCGCGCATAGCGCGCGGCATATGCTCGAGCACGTCCAGCGCGATGACGAGGTCGAAACTCGCGTCCGCGAACGGCAGCGCCGTCGCGTCGCCCTTCACCATCTTCATGTTCGGAAAATGCGGCCCGCCGGTGTCAAGGTCGACGCCGGTCACGTTTTTTTTCGTGTGGATCGATACGCCGATGGGACCCGACCCCACTTCGAGCAGCGTCTCGTAACGCTCCGGGTGCCGGCCGAGTTCCTTCAGGATGGGAAGATAGCGTATCTTGAACTCGATTTGCGAGCGGTGAAACGCGCGCACAGCGAACTTGCGCCATCCCCCGCCGCCGATGTCGCCGTCGGCCCAGGGATTCACGCCTTCATAGAGCCTTTTGAAAGCGTTCACGGTTTTTTTTCGCCGACAAAATTGCCCCACCGGTGGATGAGCTTGCCGAGAAATATCAGAGGAAAGTAGCGGACGGCGCTCAGGCCGTTCTTTTTACTGTGCCTGACGGCGATGGCCGCCGCGCCGAAGGCCAGCGGCAGGATCGCTAGAAAATGAGTGAGCGGACTGCGCAGAAGGAACGACAGGCGGCCCAACCGCTTGTTCGGATGCCGCAGGTCCAAACGCGATGACGAGAGCCGCCCCCAGCGGTATTGCTTTCCGAGAAACTGCGTCACCGTCGCGATCCCGTGGTCGTGGTACACATAGATACCGGGCTCGAAATAAACGCGGTACCCGGCTCCTGCCAGCTTCAGCGCGAGCTCGGGATCTTCGTTCACTCGCATGTCTTCGGAAAATCCGCCGACTTTCAGAAAAGCGCTTTTCAGCACCGCAGCGTTGGCCGTGTTCAGGTAATCATGGAAGCGCGGCATGCCGCTCTGCGCGTACACGTAGCTCGTATAGGCGAAGGACATCGGCACGTATCGCTTGTCGGAGTCGAGGCGGCCTGTCACGGCGGCCAGGCGCGGATACATCATGCGAAGCTCGCGGAAGCGTTCGGTGAACTTGCGGGCCCAGTCCCTGGCGACTAGGCAGTCGGCGTCCGTGAAGAGGACGACGTCTCCGCGCGCCGCTTCGACGCCGCGGTTGCGCGCGTAAGCGGGGCCGTAGTTTTTGTCGAGACGGATCAAGCGGCAGGGAAATTTTTTTGTGACGTGCGACGGGTCGTGTGTCGAGCCGTCGTCCACGACGACGACGTCGAGAGGCACCGTCGAAAAGTCGTAGAGCGCGTGCAGACAGCGCTCGAGGTCTTTTTCGTCGTTGTAGACCGGGATGACGACGGAGATCGGCTGGCTCAAAACGCGAGTTCCCCGCGGTTCCAGACGTCCGCCAGATATTCGTAGGACTTGCGCTTCTGCCGCATCAGAGGATCGGACCCGTCGCCGAGCGACACGACGCCGAACCATTCTTCATGGTCCAGACGGTCGGGCGAAGTCTCCCAGTACTTCGTCCCCTCGCTGTGCTCCGACGGCGTGCCGTCCATGTACCAGCGGTCGGCCCAGTCGAAGACGACGCAGCCGATCGAGTTGCCGGTCTTTTTTTTGTTCGGGTCGGCCGGATAAGAGGCGCTCTGCGTCACGATGTCCTTCCAGCAGCCTTTCAGATACTTCAACTGCTGCTCCTCGTCCTCCTGCCGTATCGTGTTGTAAGAAAAAATGCCGAACTCTGAAATGAACACGGGCCGGTCGAGCTCGCGCTTGGCCTGCTTCCACAGGAAATCGAAACCGTGCGGACCGCGATACGAATTGAACGCGAGAATGTCGACGTCAGGCGCGTGCTTCGCGTAATTCTTGACGTAGTTGGCGCTGCTCGGGTCTCCGTTGCAGACGGCGACCGGGTGATCGGGGTCGAGCTCATGGATCATCTTCGCGATTTCCCCGACCAGCGTCGCGTAGGCCTCGGGCTCGGTCTTCGCGTTGCATTTCGACCAGGTCGCGATGTCGTTCTCGTTGCCCAGGAGCCAGAAGAGCACGTACGGTTCGTCTTTGTTGTCGAGCACCATCGCCCTCACGGACTTCTTGATGTTCTCGCGGTGCTCGGGATTTTTGTAGTCGGTGCCCTCTTCCCATGCAGCGCCGGAGCCGATGGTCCAAGAGCCGAGGAAATTTCCCATGATGACGCGGATGCCGTATTCCTTGTGCAGTTTCCTCAAGAGCCCCTTGTTCACGAGGTGGTCGTACTGAAGCCGTATCGAATCGTTATTTTTGTAGATGTCGCCGAGCAGCGCGTTGTCGGAGGGCACATGATAGAGGCGTATCGTGTTGCAGCCCATTTTTTTCAGCAGGCTGAAATCGCCTTCGGGCTCCTCAGTCGCGTCGCGGCGGTTGTTGCGGTTCTCGTCGGCCCAGGTGTCGAGAGCGATGTCGCTTTTTCCGTTGCCGTTGTCATCGATGATCATCCAGTCGCGCATCGTCGCGTCCTGGGGACTTTCCCCGATCAGCACCGGGCTGAACATCATGCCTTTGATGAAATAGGGTTTGCCCTCGACCAGAAGTTCCCAGGCGCCGTCGTCGTATTTGACGGCTTGTACCTTCCCTTCACCGCGGCGTTCGGCGATCTCGCGCGCGAACGAGCAGGAGCTGTGGAAAAAAACCAATAGAACCGCCGTGAACAGCGCGGCCGTCCTCGAAAAGTTTCTCGTCATCATCTCTCCGTCGTTAAAAAACCAGTACTCTTTCCTTAATGGAGCCGTACATCCTGCCGTACACGGCGACGATCTTCTTGATCGCGTCCAAAACGAATATCGCGGCGAGATCGGATGGCTTGTACGGGATGTTCCCGCGCTGCAAACGGCTGCGGTAGCTCTG
>CAZCVC010000009.1:10315-15139 GCA_964502045.1 uncultured Planctomycetia bacterium
ATCAGGCGGTAAGTCAGATACATCATCGCCACCGCGTACACGAACGTGAAATAAGGCCGCCACAGCGACACCAGCGCGCCGCCGAAAAGCGCGAACACGAAATACGATTCGTTCGACCAGGTAAAACTCATGAAGAACGGGAATTCGTAAAGCCCCGACGCCGGGCTCTGGATCAGCGCGGTCTTCCGGTAATCCCTCTTCACGAACGGCGCCAGCGAGATACGGTATTCGAAGATGCGGCGCAGGAACTGGCCGTAACTGCGGTGCAGCACATGCCAGACGAACACGTCCGGATGGAAGATCACGAGCTTGGCGCCGGTGTCGAACGCGCGCACGGTCACATCGCTGTCCTCGCAGACGATCGTCAGCGTCGAGTCGAAACCGCCGATCGCCTCGAGCACAGAGCGCCGGTACGTCGCGTTACAGGTCACGAGGATCTCGCCGCATAGGACGGCGCCGCGGCTGTCGATCCGTTTGCCGTAAAAAAAGACCGGATGGATAAATTCGATCGCCTGCATTTTTTCCAGCAGCGTCACAGGCTGATACATCGGCGAAACACCGCCGATACCGTCCCAGCCCTCTTCGGCGAAAAGGCGCTCGAGCGTCGCCAGCCAGTCCTCGCGCGCGTAGGCGTCCGCGTCGATGAACGCGATGAGGTCGCCGGAGGCGGCGCGCCAGCCGCAGTTGCGCGCGGCCGCGGAGCCCTGCACCGGTTCTTTCAGCAGTTTGATCTTCAGCGACGGGTTGTTCGCGGCGAAGCCCGCGATGACCTCGTGAGTCCGGTCCTTCGAATTGTTGTCGACGCAGACGACTTCGTCGGGCAGGCGCGTTTGCGTGAGCAGGCTTTCCAGGCACTTCACGACGGTCTCCGCCGCGTTATACGCGGGGATTACGACGGCGATCGTCTGGCGCTTAGGGTCTCTGTCCATCGCTTTCCTTTATATCACGAGCACGCGGTGCTTCAGCGAGCCGTAGATCCTGCCGGCCTCGGAAAAGATCTTTTTCATCATGTCGGCGAATACGAGCGCCGGAATCTGCGCCGGCAGTATTTCGAGGCCGAGAGCATCCGACCGCTTTCTTAGGTCCAGCCCGAAGCGGAACATCGTCACGACGGCCGCCGCAAAAAACGCCGGCACGAGAAGCCGGAAGCGCCAACACACGGCGACCGCGATGACGGCTGCAATAAGAAGGTAAAATTCCTGCGTGATCATCATCGTCACCGGAAATTTCCGGCGCGCGACGCCGAAACCGGGCCGGTGAACGAGCGCCTGTCCCCTGAAATATTTTTTCACGATCCGCGCCAGCACCGTGCGGTATTCGAAGATACGCGCCCAAAATTGCCAGAGCGATTTCCTGGGTTCATGCCAGATCACGACGTCCGGATGCCACGACAGGAGCCGGAAACCCGCCGCGACGGCACGCAAGCTAAGGTCCATGTCCTCGCCGGTCAGCGACAGCTCGTCGTCGAAGCCGCCGAGACGGTCGAGCACGGACTTGCGGTACGAGGCGTTGCAGGTGCCAAGCAGCTGCCCATAGAGACAGAGGTGCATCTCCTTGATCTCTTTGCCGGTGAAGCGCTCCGGGATCGCCATGTCCAGCGCCTGCAACTTGGCCGTGATGCCTTTCGGGTTGCGGAACCGGTAATAGCCGCCGATGCCGTCCCAGTTTCCGGACGCGTACAGCGATCCGAGCTTTTCGAGCCAGTCTTCGCGCGCGTACGCGTCGGCGTCGGTGAACGCGACCGTGTCGCCGGTGACTTCACGGAGCCCGCGATTGCGCGCCGGCGCCGGACCGCGCTTGGTTTCCGAAAGCAGGACAACGCTCATGTCGCGGTGCGCGTCCGCGAACTGCCGCATTTTCGCGACCGTTCCGTCGGTCGAGCCGTTGTCGACGAGCACGATCTCGTGAGGCCGCTTCGTCTGCGCGGCGAGGCTTTCGAGACAGCGTTCTATCGTCGCCTCGCCGTTGTAAACCGGGATCACGACCGAAAATTTCAAGCCGGCATCCCCTCGATCTTCAGGGCGCCTGATTTTATCAAAAAGAACGCGTAGCCGGAAGCGGCCGCCGCAAACGCCGCGTACACGTTCCAGCGCGCCAGCAGGAAATAAAGGCCGAAAAAGACCGCGCCGCCGGCGGCGGGCAGCAGCCAGACGACCTCCGTGTCCGGCCGGAACACTTTCGCTCGGAAAAAGGCCCAATGCATAAGAAAAAGGAAGATCACCGATACCAGCGTCGCCGACGCCGTGCCGGCCGCGCCCCAGTGATACGTGCAGAACACACTCAGAACCTCGTTCAGCACGCAGACCGCCGACACCGCGATGAAATCGTACTTCTGTGCGTTGGCGATGAAAAGCACGCGGCCCAGGAAATAGGAATTGCCGAGGAAAAGCACGACCCAGATCAGGATGCGCAGGAGCTCGCCCGACGGCTCGAATTCATGCCCGAAAAGAAGCCGGACCCAGAATCCGGAAAAACAGTACACGAGCCCGATAAAAAGGAACAGCCCCGCCATCAGCCAGCGAATCGCTGTCTGCGTCAGCTGTTTGAAGCGCGTCTCGGACTCGTGGTGCATGCGCGAAAGGAACGGGAACAGCGCCGTGCCGAAGCTGTCGATGAAAAGGAACGCGAGCACCAGGAATTTTCCGGCCGCGTTGTAATACCCGACCGTCGTTTCTCCGATCATTTTTGAAAGTACGATGACGTCGGTCGAGAGAAACAGCGTATTCACGCCGCCCACGAAAGCGACCCACATCGACACCCGGATCATGCGCGAGAATGTCGCGTCGTCGAACTTCGCTCTCGGCCCGCCGAACACGCGCGGCAGGACGAAAAGATTTGCCAGAAATCCGGCGTAATAGCTGACCGTGATCGCCGCCATCGCGAGCTCTAGGCTGCGGTACACGGCAATGGCGGTCACGGCGAGGACGAGCTTCACTGCCTCGCGGACCAGCACCGTGAAAAAAGCCAGCCAGCTGCGATGGTGCGCCGTGAAAGACGCCTCCGCGCAGCGGTTCAGGCTGTCGGGCAGCAGTGCCAGCGACACGATGAAGCCGCAGAGGCGGATCTCGTCCGAATAGCCGGCCGCGAAAAGCACGAGGTTGAAGAGCCCCGCATTCAAGAGCGAAAAAACGAAATTCAGCAGGAACGCATGGCGCAGGTAATGCCGCGTCTGCGAAGGATCGCGCGGGATCTCGCGCAGCAGGAACGAATCGACGCCGAAACAGGAAAGGATGCGGAACAGCGCGTAATAACTGAACACGGTCGCGTAAACGCCGAACTCGCGCACGCCCAAGAGACGCGCGATCAGCACGGAGATCATGAAGAACGAAAGAGGCATGAACAGTTTGATGCCGAAAAGCACGCCGCTGTTCATGATGAGCGTGCGGATGGGGTCTTTGGCAAACGGCGCTCGGTCGATGGCGGTCAAAGCTCCTGGGCGGTTTCGTTTAAGTATGCCGAAACAGACCCGATATATCAAGCGCGCTTGTTGACCGTGTTATAATGGATAGAAACAGAGGGAGATTCCATGCCGTTCGGAAACAATCAAGGACAGCCTTTTAACGAAGGCATCATGACGTTCGCCGGTTGGATCGTGGGCTGCGTACTCGTGTTTTTTATTTTGGCCGTGGCGCTCGATTTCATCCAGGCGCGCGTGGACCCCTCGTCGAATGAAAAAAGCGGCGGCGCCGCACAATATTTCGGGAAAGTCGACAAAAGAGATCTCGTCAAAACCGTGGTCGGACAGAAAAAAAGCCGCGAAGATTATTGAAACTTTGAAACTGAAGTCCCAATGAAACTATTTTTCGGGGAAAATATTTAAGCTGGGACTTGAGGGAGAACTTCGGAGAGCTATTCGCCTTCGATGCCGATCACGAGCACGTCGTAATGAAGTTGTTTTCCGGCGAACGGGTGGTTGAAGTTGAGCACCAGCGTCGTGGCCTTCACTTCCTTGACCGTCGCCAGGTATTTACCGTCTTTCGGCGATGTCAGCTGCTTGCCGATGAAATGGTCCTTCGCGGCGAACTGCGTCTTCGGCATTTCGATGAAGGACTTCGGATTTTCGGGTCCGTACCCCTCGCGGGCTGAGACCGTGAACGATTTGCGCTGGCCTACTTTGAGTCCCCGCAGCGCCTTTTCGAGGCCGGTCGACACTTCGCGGCGGCCGTGCACGTAACGGAACGGTTTCGTGGCGCCGATGCTCTTGATCAGCTTGCCTTCGACCGTCAGATTGTAAGCGATGCGGACTTTCTTGCCTTTAGAGATCATGCGTCTCCTTTTAAACCTTTAAACGAAAATCCCCCGCCCATCGGACTCCGATGAACGGGGGATTTTTTTTACTAAGCCGTGATTACAGCTTGACGACGTTAGTGGCCTGCTCGCCCTTGGGTCCCTGCGTAATGTCGAAAGACACCAGCTGACCTTCGGCTAAGGTTTTAAATCCCTCGCCCTGGAGCGCCGAAAAATGGACGAATATGTCCTTGTTTCCGCCCTCGGGGGTGACAAATCCGTAACCTTTTTGATCGCTAAACCACTTCACTGTTCCTCTAGCCATGTAATTATTCTCTCTTTTGTTTATTTTACTATTTGGTCACTGTTCTCGGCTTTGCAAAAAACAAAAAAAACCGCGAGGTAGTAAGGTTCGCGGCTTTTAAAACATTATTCTTTGAAAGTTTCAAAAACAACCTATACGAACTACGAGATTAATATAACATAATTAGCCGCAAAGTCAAGCTTTGCGGTAAGATAGGAAACCATGCCGCTGGAACCCAATTACTTCGATTAAAAGGAGGCGTTCCTCCCAGTGACACCCCAGAAACAGCTTTC
>CAZCVC010000010.1:0-14688 GCA_964502045.1 uncultured Planctomycetia bacterium
TCGAGGACCTCGCAGAACTGATCCATGACCTGAAGAACGCCAACCAGACCGCGCGCATCAGCGTCAAACTCGTCGCCGAAGTCGGCGTCGGCACGATCGCCGCCGGCGTCGCGAAGGCGCACGCCGACGTCGTGCTGATCTCGGGCTATGACGGCGGCACGGGCGCGTCGCCGCTGTCGAGCATCAAACACGCGGGCGCGCCGTGGGAGCTCGGCCTCGCCGAGACGCACCAGACGCTGGTTCTGAACAATCTGAGAAGCCGCATCGCCGTCGAGACGGACGGCCAGCTGAAGACCGGCCGCGACGTGATCATCGCGGCGCTGCTGGGCGCCGAAGAGTTCGGCTTTGCGACGGCGCCGCTCGTCGTGCTCGGCTGTATCATGATGCGCGTCTGCCATCTCAACACCTGCCCGGTCGGCGTGGCGACGCAGGACCCGGAGCTGCGCAAGAAATTCACCGGCGATCCGGAGCACGCGGTCGACTTCATGAATTTCATCGCGCAGGAAGTGCGCGAGCTGATGGCCGAGCTCGGCTTCCGCACAATCAACGAGATGATCGGCCGTTCCGATAAGCTCGAGGTCTCGAAAGCGATCAAGCATTGGAAATCCGGCGGTCTCGACCTGACGCCGATCCTTTACCAGCCGAAGGCGGGCCCTGAAGTCGGCCGTTACTGCCAAATCCCGCAGGACCACGGCCTCGAGAACGCTCTCGACAACCAGGTGCTGCTCGACCTCTGCGAACCGGCGCTGTCGCATCGGAAGCCGGTTAAAGTATCGCTTCCGATCCGAAATACCAACCGCGTCGTCGGCACCATCACAGGCAGCGAGCTCACGCGCCGCTACGGCCTCGAGGGCCTGCCGGACGACACGATACAGCTTCATTTCACGGGTTCGGCGGGGCAGAGCCTCGGCGCGTTCATGCCGCACGGCATGACGATAGAGCTCGAGGGCGACGCCAACGACTACGTCGGCAAAGGGCTTTCCGGCGGCAAGATCATTATTTATCCTCCGAAAGATTCGACGTTCAAACCCGAAGAGAACATGATCATCGGCAACGTCGCGTTTTACGGAGCGACGAGCGGCGAGGCCTACATCCGCGGCATGGCCGGCGAGCGCTTCTGCGTCCGCAACAGCGGCGTGCACGCGGTCGTCGAGTCTATCGGAGACCACGGCTGCGAATACATGACCGGCGGACGCGTCGTGATCCTGGGCCCGAGCGGCCGCAACTTCGCGGCAGGCATGTCCGGCGGCATCGCGTACGCGCTCGACGTGAAGGGTGACTTTGCGACGCGCTGCAACAAGCAGATGGTGAGCCTCTCAAAACTCCAGGACGCGAATGAGACCGCCGAAGTCCGCGGCATGATCGAGAAACATTTGAAATACACGTCCAGCAAGCTCGCGCAGCATATCCTGGACCTTTGGGACGACATGGCGCCGAAGTTCGTGCGCGTGATCCCGAAGGACTACGAGCGCATGCTGCAGGCGATGGAGCGCGTGAAAAATTCGGGCCTCACCGGCGAAGAGGCCGTGATGGCCGCGTTCGAAGAAAACGCGCGCGACCTGTCGCGCGTCGGCGGCAATTAAAATGGGAAAACCCACCGGCTTCAAGGAATTCAAGCGCGAGACACCCGTCGACGTCCTGCCGAAAGAGCGCATCAAACACTGGAACGAGTTCCACGAGCACATGCCCGAGGAAAAACTCCAGAAGCAGGGCGCGCGCTGCATGGACTGCGGCATTCCGTTCTGCCACAACGGCTCGCTCGTGGCCGGCATGGCTTCCGGCTGTCCCGTCAACAACCTGATCCCCGAGTGGAACGACCTGATCTACCGCGGCCTCTGGCGCGAAGCGCTGGACCGCCTGCACAAGACCAACAATTTCCCCGAATTCACGGGCCGCGTGTGCCCGGCGCCCTGCGAAGGTTCCTGCGTGCTCGGCATCAGCGAGCCGGCGGTCACGATCAAGAACATCGAGGCGGCGATCATCGACAAGGGTTTCGAGGAAGGGTGGGTGACGGCCAACCCGCCGCAGAACCGCACCGGCAAAAAAGTCGCCATCGTCGGTTCCGGCCCCGCGGGCCTGGCCGCCGCGGCCCAACTCAACAAGGCCGGCCACACCGTCACTGTTTACGAACGCGCCGATCGCATCGGCGGGCTGCTCATGTACGGCATCCCCAACCCGAAGCTCGATAAAAAGATCGTACAGCGCCGCGTGGACCTGCTGGCCTCCGAAGGCGTGAAATTCGTCGTGAACACCGAGATCGGCAAAAATTTTCCGTCTAAAAAACTGCTCGACCAATCTGACGCCGTGATCCTCTGCGGCGGCGCCACGAAGCCGCGCGACCTTCCGATCGAAGGAAGAAATTTGAAGGGCATTCATTTTGCGATGGAATTCCTGCAGCACAACACGAAAATGCTGCTCGACGGCAAGCCCGTCGATGCGCCGCTCTCGGCTAAAGGCAAGAATGTCATCGTCATCGGCGGCGGCGACACCGGAACGGATTGCGTGGGCACGTCGATGCGCCACGGCTGCAAGAGCCTCGTCCAGCTCGAGATCCTGGGCAAGCCGCCGCTCGAACGGGCCGCGGATAATCCCTGGCCCCAGTGGCCGAAGGTCTACAAAATGGACTACGGCCAGGAGGAGGCCGCCGCGGTGTTCGGCGCGGATCCGAGAAAATATCTCGTCACGGCAAAAAAATTCGAAGGCGACGCCAACGGTCAAGTGAAGGCGGTCCATCTGGTCAATATCGAATGGCAGAAGGACGAGAAAGGCCGCTTCGTTCCGAAAGAGATCCCGGGCACGGAAAAAGTCATTCCGGCGGAGCTCGTGCTGCTCGCGATGGGCTTCCTCGGGCCCGAAGAGACGGTGCTGGCGGACCTCGGCGTCGAGCGCGACGAGCGTTCCAACGCGAAGGCCGAGCACGGCAAGTTCACGACCAGCGTAAAAGGCGTGTTCGCCGCAGGGGACATGCGCCGCGGACAGAGCCTCATCGTCTGGGCCATCAACGAGGGCCGCGGCGCCGCGCGTGCGGCCGATGAATACCTGATGGGGTATTCGGACCTGCCGAACTAAGACCCGCCGTGGACCCGAAGGCCCGCGCCCTCGACCGCGCCATTCTTTCCATGATCCGGCGCCATTCCCGCGCCGAAGCCATGTCGGATCCTGAATTCAACGCGCTTGCGCTCCGGGTGTTTTCCTTCCAATTCGACCACAACCCTTTTTACCGCCGTTTTTGCCAGATCGAACACAGCTCGCCTGCCAACGTCCGCCATTGGAAAGAGATCCCGGCGATGCCGGCGATCGCGTTCAAGGAGCTGATGCTCGCGACGTTCCCGGCGCGGAAAGCGGTGCGCCGTTTCCGCACCAGCGGCACGACTGCAGGAGCGCGAGGCGTCCATTTTTTCGAAACGCTCGAGCTCTACCGCGCAGCGATCGCGCCGCCGTTCCGCCGTTTTCTTTTGCCGGACCGTCAACGCATGCCGCTTTATTTTTTGACGGCCTCGCCGTTTGAACTCCCGGATTCGTCCCTGTCCTACATGATGGGGGAGGTGCAGAAACTTTTCGGCGTCGCCGGCGCGGGGCGTTATTACGTGAAAAAAGGGAAAGTCCTCGCGGACCGCCTGTCACGCGACCTCGCCGCTGCCAAGAAACCTGTGATGATCCTCGCGACCGCGTTTTCGCTGACCGCTTTTCTCGGGGAACTGGGCCGCCGGAAGACAGCCCTGAAGCTTCCTCCCGGAAGTCGTCTCATGGAAACGGGCGGCTTCAAGGGCAGAGCGAAAGAGGTTTCCAAAAAGACGCTTTACCGGGAATGCGCGAGGCGGCTCGGCATTCCGGCGCCGTTTTGCGTCAGTGAATACGGCATGACCGAGCTGTCCAGCCAGTTTTACGACACGACGCTTTCGGACCATCTCGCGGGAAAGAAGCGCCGCTATTTTAAGATAGGGCCTGCCTGGATGCGCACCGTCGTCGTCGATCCCGCGACGGGCAGGGAAGCTAAAAAAGGGCGGCCCGGTTTTTTACGCCATTACGACCTGGCCAACCGCGGCTCTGTGATGGCCGTCCAAACGGAAGACCTGGGCCGCGTGGTCGACCGGGGCTTCGAGGTCTTCGGCCGTTCGCCGGGGGCGGGTTCGCGCGGCTGCTCGCTGACTTACGAGGCGCTGATCCGTGGCTGACCGGCGTACCGCACGCTCGCTGGGAAAATTGTCCTCCCGATGGCTGGACCCGCGATACCCGTTCCGCCGCCGCGCGCTGGCCGCGATGCGCCGCGAATTTCCGGGCGCGATGGGCGGGGCGCTTCTGGACGCGCTATTTTCCGAGCTCACCGAAGCGAAGCTCTCAAGCCTTCTTTGCCGCGTTCCGGCGCCGTTCCGCAAGGCTGACGGAAAACTTATCGTGCACGTCGTGCCTTCCAACGTGCCCAATCCTTCCGTCACCAGTGTCGTGCTCGGGCTCATCGCGGGCTCGATGAATGCCGTGAAAGTTTCGCGGCGCGACAGCGGCCTCCTGCCGGTGTATCTTGAGTCACTTCGCGCGCACGATCCGGCGCTCGCGTGCGCGGTACGCCTTTTTACTTCGACGAGGGAGATCGGGCATCACCTGAAAAAAGCCTCCCTCGTTATCGTGTACGGCAACAACGAAACTGTCGCCCGGCTCCGACGCCGGTCGCCGAAGGGCACGGCCTTCATCGGGTACGGTCACCGCGAGAGCGTCGCGGTTTTTGCCAAAGAGGCGCTCGGGCCGGGCCTTGCGCGCGCGGCGGCACGCGACGCGTGGATGATGGACGGGCGGGGCTGCATGTCGCCCGGAGTTTTTTTCATCCAGCGCGGCGGAAAAATGGCGCCCGGCGCGTTCGCGGCCGCGCTCGAAAACGAACTCGAAAGGCTTCGCCGGGGAAAAATTTCTTTCGCCCGCGCGCTTCACCTCAAGTCCGCGCGCGACCGCAGTATCCTTTCAAGGATCCGGGGCGAATCGCTGAGCGCTCGGGTCCCGGTCCGCACGTTTGCCGGGTCCACCGATCTTTTAGAACTCCTTTCGCGTTACAAACGCCGGCTTCAGGCTGTGGCCGTAGAAGGCGCCGCACTGCGCCGGCGTCTCGGACCGGCGCTCAAGCGTCTCGGCGCCTCGCGCGTGTGCCGCGCAGGCCGGATGCAGTATCCGGCGCTTTCGTGGGACCATGAAAAAGTGATACAATAACCGGATGCGAAAATTCATTTGTATTCACGGCCATTTTTACCAGCCGCCGCGCGAAAATCCCTGGACCGGCGAGGTGGACGTCGAAGAGTCGGCCAAGCCTTTCCACGATTGGAACGAGCGCATCGCCAAAGAGTGCTACGAGGCCAACGCGCAGGCCAAAATTTTAAGCCCGAAAGGCGAAGTCCTTTCGACCGTGAACAATTATTCCAGCATCAGCTACGACATCGGCCCGACGCTGCTTTCGTGGCTGAAGAAAAAGGAACCGGCCGTCTACCTCAAGATCCTCGAGGCTGACCGCGAGAGCGTCCGCGCGCGCAACGGCCACGGCAACGCGATCGCCCAGGTGTACAACCACGTGATCATGCCTCTGGCGTCGAAACGCGACAAGATCACCCAGGTCTACTGGGGCATCCGCGATTTTGAATACCACTACAAGCGGAAACCCGAAGGCATGTGGCTTTCCGAGACCGCCGTCGACCGCGAGACGCTGAACGTGCTCGCCGACCACGGCATCCTGTACACGATCCTCGCGCCGCACCAGGCGCGCCGCCTGCGCCACGTCGGTTTCGGTTCGCGCTGGATGCACACGCATCACGAGGGCGTCGATTCGCGCCATCCTTACCGCGTGATCCTCGACCAGGGCCGGCAGTTCCACGTGTTTTTTTATAACGGCGCCCTCTCGCGCGAGATCGCGTTCCAGGGCGTGCTCAACAGCGGCGACAACTTCGCGCACAGGCTCATTGGTGGGTTCGGCAGCCGCGACCGCGAGCAGCTCGTGTCGACGGCGACTGACGGCGAAAGCTTCGGGCACCATCACAAGTTCGGCGAGATGGCGCTCGCGTTCGCGCTGAAAAAGATCGAAACCGAGAAAATCGCGGAGCTGACGAATTTCGGCGACTACCTGGACCGTTTCGGCTCGTTCTGGGAGGCCGATATTTGTGAGAACAGCTCCTGGAGCTGCGCGCACGGCGTCGAGCGCTGGCGCTCCGACTGCGGCTGCCGCATCAGCGCGCAGGCCGGCTGGACCCAGGCCTGGCGCGCGCCGCTACGGGAGGCGTTCGATTTCCTGAAAGAGATCGTCGACGAGGTGTTCGAGCGCGAGCTGCGCGACCTTTTGAAAGATCCGTGGCAGGCCCGCAACGAATACATCCACGTGATCCATGACCCGTCACTCATCGGACGCGACAAATTCCTGCTCGCCCAGGTACAGATGCACAAAAGCCTCACGCTCGCGCAGGAGAACAAGATCTGGGACCTGATGGAAGCGGAAAAGTTCGCGATGTTCATGTACACTAGCTGCGGCTGGTTTTTCGACGAGCTTTCCGGCATAGAACCCGTGCAGGTCATGAAATTCGCGGCGCGTGCGATGGAATACGTGAAGCCCTACTGTCAGAAGAACATCGAAACGCCGTTCCTCGAGATCCTGAGCGCCGCCAAGAGCAACCTTCCCGGGATGGGAAACGGCCGGGACATTTTCAACACCTACGTTCTGGGAGTGAAAGTAAAAGTATGAGTTTCAAATGCGGCATCGTGGGTCTCCCGAACGTCGGCAAGTCCACGATCTTCAACGCGCTGACGCGCGGCGACGCGCTGGCGGCCAACTACCCGTTCGCTACCATCGACCCCAACGTCGGTATCGTGCCGGTGCCCGACCACCGTCTTCAAGTGCTCACGACGCTCGTCCCGGCCAAGAAGGTCGTGCCGACCGTCGTCGAGATCGTCGACATCGCCGGCATCGTGAAAGGCGCGTCGACCGGGGAGGGCTTGGGTAATCAATTCCTCTCGCACATTGCCGAGACCGACGCGATCATCGAGGTCGTGCGTTGTTTCGAGTCCGGCGACATCGTGCACGTGTCGGGCACCGTCGACCCGATGCGCGACATCGAGGTGATACAGACCGAGCTCATTTTGAAAGACATGGAAGTGCTGGCCAAGCACAAGACGCGCTGGGAAAAGACCGCCAAGCTGGACAAGAAGGCCGCGCAGGTGCTCGCGCTCATCGACCGCTACGAAAAAGCGTTGAACGCCGGCCAGCGCGCAATCACGGCCAAATTCACTCCCGAGGAACGCGCGCTGCTGAAGGAAGTACTGCTCATCACCGACAAGCCCATCCTTTATGCGGCCAACGTCGCCGAGGACGAGATCGGCAAGCCTGATTCCGCACACGTCGCCGCGGTGCGCAAGCACGCTGCCGCTGAAGGCTCGGCGATGATCGTCATCAGCGGCAAGATCGAAGAGGAGATCTCCAAGCTCGACGAAGGGGAGCGCGAAGAGTTCCTCAAAGCGGCGGGCATGAAGGAGTCGGGTCTCGATCAGCTGGCTCGCGAAGGCCACAAGCTCCTGGGCCTAATCTCCTTTTTCACCGTCGGAGAGACCGAGAACCGCGCCTGGGACGTCCTCAAGAATTCCACCGCGCCTCAGGCGGCCGGCAAGATCCATTCGGACTTCGAGAAGGGCTTCATCCGTGCCGAAGTGATGGGCTACGACGATTTCGTGAAGCACGAGGGTGAACAAGGCTGCCGCGGGGCCGGCCGTTTCCGCGTCGAGGGCAAGGAATACGTCGTGCAGGACGGCGACATCATGCATTTCCGCTTCGGTGTCTAGAGACATTCCCCGGGAAAAATTGATTTGTCCGGAAGGTTACGAAGCGATAAAATAGTCGGACATCTTTTTTAAGAGGTTTGGCGGTCAACGACAAAGTCAAAGGAGTCCCAGTGCTTACGATCACCGAAGGCAAATTCAAAAGCATCACGAACGTCTCCAACAAAGAGGGCGTGATCACCGCCGCCGCGATGGACCAGCGCGGTTCGCTCCAGAAATCGATCGCGAAGGCGAAGGGCGTTTCCGAAAAAGAGATCACGCCGGAGATGATGTCCGAATTCAAGACCATCGTCACCAAGGTCCTCACGCCTCACGCGAGCGCCATCCTTCTCGACCCCGAGTTCGGCCTCCCGGCCTCCAAACAGCGCTCTAAAAACGCGGGCCTGCTGCTGGCTTACGAAAAAACCGGTTATGACGCGACGATGGAAGGTCGCATCCCTGATTTTCTCGATGGCTATTCGGCCAAGCGTCTTCGCCAGGACGGCGCCGACTGCGTGAAGGTCCTCCTATATTACACGCCGTTCGACGAGCCGAAGGTCAACGCCAAGAAGCAGGAGATCATGGAACGCATCGGTAACGAGTGCGCCGAAGAGGACATCGCGTTCTTCCTCGAATTCGTCGGCTACGACCCCAAGTCCAATACGACCGATTCGCTCGAATACGCGAAGCTGAAGCCCGAGATCGTGATCCGATCGATGGAAGAGTTTTCGAAGCCGAAGTACAAGGTCGACGTGCTCAAGGTCGAGATCCCCGTGGACGTGAAGTACCTCAAAGGCTCCAAGGCTTACAACGGCAGCCAGCAGGCCTACGACTGGGAGCAGGCGAAAGCGATCTTCAAGCGCCAGGACAAATGCACGAAGCTTCCGTTCATCTATCTCTCGGCCGGCGTCACGGACGAGATCTTCCGCGAAAACCTCTCGCTGGCCATCGAGGCCGGCGTGGACTTTGCCGGAGTGCTTTGCGGCCGCGCGACATGGAAGGACGGCATCCCGGTGTACGGCAAAGAAGGCGGCAAAGCGCTCGAAGCGTGGATGCTCGACCGCGGAGTGAAAAACATCCAGGCGCTCAACCAAGTCCTGTCCGGCGGCGCCAAACCCTGGTTCTCCCGATACGGCGGACGCGATCAGGTCAAAGTCGTCTCCCCCGCCATAGGCGGGTCCGCCTCCGGCGGAAAAGCGGGGGTCCGCTAACCCCGGACGGTATCCCAAGTGCCGTACATTTCCGGAAGAAAGCCGGCTGAAAGCGAAGGCGACGAGAACGACGCGCAAGAAAAGAAGCGCCGCGCTCCGGCGCTTGACGATATCGACGTCATCAAGCTGCAGAAGGCCTACGAAGAACTGGGCGACGTCCACCGGCAGCTGCGCGAGGCCCACATCGAGATGATCTTCAATCTCGCGATCGCGGCCGAATACAAAGATCCCGACACCGGCAACCACATCCTGCGCATCAGCGACTACTCGGTGGAGATCGCTTCCGCGATGGGCCTCCCGACGGAGGAGATCGAGCATCTCCGCTACGCGGCCCCGATGCACGACATCGGAAAGCTCGGCATCCCCGACAAGATCCTGCAGAAGCCGGGCAAACTCACGGCGGAAGAATGGGTCATCATGAAGCAGCACACCTCCATCGGCGCCCGCATGTTCCACTCGTCGAAATCGCCGCTGCTGAAGGCCGCGTCCGAGATCGCGCTGACGCACCATGAAAAATTCGACGGGAGCGGTTATCCGCACGGCCTCAAAGGCAAGGACATCCCGATCTCCGGAAGGATCATCGCGGCGGCAGACATTTTCGACGCGATCGTCTCAAAGCGGTGCTACAAGCCTGCCAACACGTTCGGCGAGGGAATGGCCTATATCGAAGCGCTGTCCGGAAAAAATCTGGACCCGGACGTCGTACGGATGTTCCTGAAGAGCGAGGGCAGCTTCCGCAAGATCTACGACGCGAACATCAGCATCCAGAAATACATCGAGGCCCAGCACGACCTCTATGGCTCCAAGCAGGACATCGAGCTCCCGTGAACAAAGACTATTACCATGTCCTCGGCGTGCCCGAAAAGGCATCGGTCGACGAGATCAAGAAGGCTTACCGCACGCTCGCGAAAAAATACCATCCCGACGCCAATCCCAACAACAAGTCCGCCGAGGAAAAGTTCAAAGAGATCTCCGAGGCCTATTACGTTCTCAGCGACACGAAGAAGCGTTCCGACTTCGACGCGTTCAAGAAAGGCGGTTTCCGCCATCAGGGTCCGGGTTATTCTGGCGGAGGCGGACAGGGCGGCTGGCAGGGCGCGCAAGGCTTCGACGTCAACGAGTTTTTAAGGGCGGTCCGCTCCCAGGGCGGCGGACAGCGGACGACGTTCGGCGGCGGCATGCGCGGGTTCGAGGACATTTTCGGAGGGTTCGGCGGCGCGAGCGAGGACGACGACATGGGCGTGCAGAAAATATCTTCCGACATCACGGCCAACCTGACGATCTCGCGCGCCCGCGCGCAAAAGGGCGGCGAAGTAAGCTTTGAGATGAAGGGCGGACGCAAGATCACCGTGAAAATACCGCCGGGCATTATGAGCGGCAAAAAACTCCGGCTGGCGCGGCAGGGCATGGAGTGCCCGACCTGTGACCATCCGGGCGACCTGATCCTGACGATCAAAGTAGAATAGGAGAGAACCGTGAAATTTTACCCTATTTCTGGCGCGGCGGCATTGGTTCTCGCGCTGGCGGCCGCAGGTTGCGGAGGCGCTAAAGAAGAGGCAAAACCCGTGGTACCGGCCGCCGAGACGTCAGCATCGCCGGCTAAAAGCGTGCCCGACCTTTCGAGCGCCGGTTCACTGGCGGGCCGCGTGACGTACGCCGGCCCAGCGCCGGAGGCTAAAAAAATACCCGTGAAGGGCAACCCCGAATGCTCGGTTCTCCATCCCGGCGGCGCCGTCCTGTCGGAAGAGCTGATCGTTTCGGACGGCGGACTCGCCAACGCGTTCGTCTACGTCAAAGAGGGGCTTGAAAGCTATTCGTTCCCGGCGCCGGCCGGACCCGTCACGATCGCCAATACGAAGTGCATCTACGTGCCGCACGTCTCGGGCGCTCAAACGGGACAGGACGTCGTGTTCCTGAACAACGACGCGACGCTGCACAACATCCACGCGTATCCGAAAAACAACAAGGTGTTCAACCTGGGCCTGCCGATAGTCGGCATGAAGCAGACAAAAAAATTCACCCAAAGCGAGGTCATGGTTCCGCTGAAATGCGACGTGCATCCGTGGATGCTCGGCTACATCGGCGTCGTCGACCATCCGTACTTCGCGGTCTCCGGGGCCGACGGCCGTTTCGAGATCAAGAACCTGCCCGCCGGCGAATACACGCTCGAAGTCTGGCATGAAAAACTGGGCACGCAGACGCAGAAGGTCAAGATAGAGCCGCAGGCCGCAGGCGCCGCCGAATTTAATTTCCCCGCCGCGTAAACTCCAAGCAATAAAAAACCCCGGAGCGTTGAAGCTCCGGGGTTTTTTTATTTCGGAAAGACTAGAAGTTCGAACCGACCTTCGGCGCGACCTTTTCGACGAGGTGCCATACCAGCGCGACGCTGATCACGATCATGACGAGGACGACCGTCAGATTGAACACCGGCAGATGGCTGGCGGCGCCCATGCAGAACAGCATCGGCACGGAAAGGTACGTGTTGAGGCGCGAGGCCATGAACGCTTTTTTCACGAGTCCCGGCATCTGGGCAGGCGACTCGCCATTTTTCACCCAAGTGATGATGCTTTTCTGGGCGGGCCAGATGATGAACCACACGTTGTACCACATGATGGTCCCCAGCAGAGCGCCGAAGCTGATCCATTGCCCCCAGGTCGACGTGAAGAGGCCGCCGGGTCCGGTGAAACCGCCTTGATTCAGGTGCAGCTTTAGGCCAATGTAGAGCCATCCCGTGATGACCGTGATCATCGCGGCCCAGCGGAACCACCACAGCGCGCGCGGCATCAGCTGCGGCACGACCTTTTTCTTGGTGTCGGCGTCCATCGTCTTGGCGAAGGGGCCGTTGACGAAATTGAAGAAGTAGAGGTGGCCGATCCAAGTGATGCCGAAAATGAAATGGACCCAGCGGAGACCGAATAAAGTGAGTGTGACCCAATCCAGCGAAACCGCAACTTCGGGCATAGATTTCTCCTTTTTAATTTCCTGAAAAGATTCTATCATTAGGAGCATGAGAATCAAACTAAAAACGGATTTCTCGCTCGAGACGACGATGGATTCGGGGCAGGTGTTCGGCTTCGAAAAGAACGGCGCCGTGTATTCCGGCGAGATCGGCGGCCGCAGCCTCGCGTTTTTCCAGAAAGGCGACGAGCTTCATTTCCGTTCGGACGGCCCGGCGCCGCAGGCGCGGCTGATCGAGGACTATTTCGACCTCAAGCGCGACCTCGCGCCCGTCTACGGCGTTCTCAAAAGCGAAGAAAAGCTGCGGCCCGTCGTCGCGCCGCTCGGCGGCCTTCGGCTGATACGCCAGGACGCCTGGCAGGGGCTGGCCTGTTTCATCCTGTCTTCCAACAACAACGTGAAGCGCATCCAGCATATCTGGAAAAACATGACGCGTCATTATGCCTCGCGCCGCAGGGATTCCAAACCCGGGTTTCCCGACGCGCGCGAGATCGCCGAGGGCGGCGAGAAGATCCTGCGGGCGCTGGGCCTCGGTTACCGCGCGCCGTTCCTGTGGGCAAGCGCGCAGTACGTCGCGCACAACCCCGACTGCCTGCGCCACATCCGCGAGGCCGATTACGCGGGCGCGCGCGAGCGTGTGATCGCGTTCCCCGGCATCGGGCCGAAGGTCGCCGACTGCGTGCTGTTGTACGCGTTCCAGAAATACGAGGCGTTCCCGGTCGACGTCTGGATCCTGCGCGCGATGCGCAAACTTTATTTCAACAAGCGCAAGGTGTCCGAGAAGCGCGTGCACGAATTCGGCCGCAAGCGCTGGAAGGAACACGCCGGTTACGTGCAGCAGTACATTTTCCACGGCATAAGAACCGGGATTCTGTAAGGCGGCCGGATAGTTCACGTCTGCGAGAGGGGCGGGAAAGTGGACACCATGCGCCTTTACTCCCCATACAAAATTAATCATTTATTGACATTTATATTAAAAATGATATATTAGTTATCTTAAATTAACTTTAATATCTTCGGGAGAGAATTATTCTAATGAACAGAAGAACCCTCTTTTTATATTTTGTTGTTTCGTTCGCCGCAACTTTTGATTGCCATCGGGCGCAGGCAATTCAAATCAGCGCGGAACTGGATGTCAACGCCCGATTTGTTTTTAATAACCGGCAGGTTCCGCTGGAGCATCCCGAGACGACGTTTGTCGCGGAGGAATTGAGAGAGCCGGGCAACGTGCATTTGATCGTCGAGATACGCGTTTCAAGGCCGGATATTAACATTGAAACCATGATCATTAAAAACGGCCGCGCCCAGAACGAAGTCCGTATTTTCCCGCGTTCGAGCGGTTACTACTTCTGGGAAGGAAATATTCCCGTCAATGAAGGCGAGACAAATGACATTCAACTGGTTCTCCGGACTCAGGACAGGCGCAACGGTTGGTATCAGGACGTTCCTTTTCCCCATGAACCCACGCGCCTTACTTATGGAAGCGTCGTTTGTGAGGTCCAATTTCTCGATGTGAAACTACAATTGAACGGCAAACCTCCCGCGCCGTTTCAAAACACCACTCTTACAACCGCGGATGTTTTTAATGGCAGGGAGGTGTACCTGGAGGGCTTTATCGCGGTCAAGAGGGGAACATTGCTTTCGTTGAATCTGGTGTCCTCCTCGACGGGGCCGCAGGGAAGGCCTGTTCTTTTGCAGACTTCAACGCCTATTACGGCCGCCAACGGACCTTTTCGCTGGCAGACGACGGTTCCCCTGCAGGTAGGGACTGTCGAGAAAGTGACTTTGCGGGCGGTGGGTATTAATCCTGTCACTGGCGGCGAGGGAAATTCGGTCATTTATCCGGCTAGTCCGGTGGAGCTGAATTTCGGCGCCGGACCTTTGGAGGTTGAATTCAGCAATGTGGAACTTGTCCTGAATGACGGTAAAGGCGGCGGGCGCCTAGCGCCCTTTCAAAACACGACACTGAAGGATTCCGATGTGTTTCAAAATAATATCAGCCTAAAGGGCCATTTAAAAATAAAAAAAGGGCGAATGGCGCGTTTTTTATACCATGTGGACAACCTGGCTCAGCCTATTTATCTTTCCGGAAATTCAGCCCCCTTTTTTATCGGGGATTATGACTGGCAGACGAATATTTCTGTCGAAAAAGGGCGATCTAAATCTGTATCCTTAAGTTATGCCGGAATCGATCCGGCCACGGGGCGGGAGACAGCTCCTGTGCCTTATCCGTCGGCTCCCGTGATTCTAAATTATCCGTCCACAACCGCTCAGCCTGGAATTTTCAGCGCTGAATTCACCAGTTTAACGGCCCAAGTACTGCCGGATGGCCAGAAAAAGAATTTTAGCGAGATTCCCGGCGAAGGGTGGCTGGTTGAAGTGGATGGCGGCGCCGGCGTGGAAGTGTCGGCGGCTTGGAAGGTGAACAAAGGCGTTTTAGACGCTGTTTTATTTAAAACAGACGCGGCGTCTCAAGATTGGCAGACATTTTCGTCGGATCTAAAATCGACAAGCGGAAAAAAACAATTGAGTTTTCAAGTAGACCAGACTCCGGATATTTATTTTCAGTTGATGGGCCGGGATGTGGATGCAAACGGAAACCCGAAGTCCAACAACCAGTCTATTCCCGAAGCAAGGCATGCGAAGCTTTTGATCCGAAAACCGACCCTCGTGCCTTTTACGGCGAGTTTTACGACACTGACGGTCAAAGCCGGTGATAATCCGGCAAAGAATTTTGATCAAG
>CAZCVC010000011.1:0-14029 GCA_964502045.1 uncultured Planctomycetia bacterium
TTTCGCGCCTCGCGCTCGAACGCGACGAGATCGTGCGCGGCCTCGAGGCGCTGCGCCTCCAGCGCGAAGAGGCGTCGCGTGAGCTCGCCGCCGTGGACGTCCGGCGCCAGGACAACCACCGCGCCGTCGAAGAAACGCGCAAAAAACTCCACGAATGCCAGATGGAGAACGCGCAGGTCGGTTTCGCGATCGACCGCCTCAAAGAAAGAATATTCAACGCCTACCAGGTCGACCTCGTCGTCGGCCGTGACATCGCGCAGACAGAGGCCGAGGCCGCCGAGGCGTTCTCCGACGGAGACCCGGCCGCGGACATGACGCTGGACGAGGCGCGCGCCGAGATCCAGAAACAGCGCGAAAAGATCGCGAAGCTCGGCCCCGTGAACCTGGCCGCCGTCGAAGAGCACGCGGAAATGAAACAGCGCTACGAATTTCTGACGCAACAGGAGCAGGACCTGCTCAAGGCCAAAGAGGACCTGCACAAGGCCATCCTCAAGATCAACCGCACGACGCGCGAGCTTTTCACCGAGACGTTCGCCAAGATCCAGGAACATTTCACTGAATATTACTCGCTGCTTTTTAACGGCGGCACCGGCCAGCTCGTGCTGCTCGACGAGGAAAACGTGCTTGAGAGCGGCATCGAGATCATCGCGCGCCCGCCGGGCAAGAAGGCGCAGTCCATTTCGCTGCTGTCGGGCGGGGAGAAGGCGCTCACGGCCGTCGCGCTGATGTTCGCGCTGTTCAAGGTGAAGCCGAGCCCGTTCTGCATCCTCGACGAGATCGACGCGCCTCTTGACGAGCCCAACGTGGTGCGTTTCTGCGACGTGCTCAAGCAGTTTATCGTCGGGTCGCAGTTCATCCTGATCACGCACAACAAGCGCACGATGAATCTGGCCGACGCCATGTACGGCATCACGATGGCCCAGACCGGAGTGAGCCGCGTCGTTTCGGTCAAGTTCAACGACCGGCAGCTGCAGGCGGTTTCCAACGGAAACGGCTCCCACGGCGCCGGAGAAGCGACGCTAGTCACCTAAAGCGCGTTCCGCCTTCCGCGCTTGTCATCCCCTTATGCCCATAGTAGGATAGTCCTTTACAACTATGGACACGCCCAAAAACCCGGATTCCCAGACCATCAAGACCATGTTCGACCGCCTTTCGGGGCGGTACGACCTTTTCAACCGCCTGACGAGCCTCGGGCAGGACGACCGCTGGCGAAAAATCGCGCTGGAACCGCTGCGCGAAGGCATGCGCGTGCTGGACCTAGGATGCGGCACAGGCGGCCTGGCGCTCGAAGCGGCGCGGCGTTTTCCGAACCACGGCACGCAGGTCATCGGCATGGATTTTTCGCGCGAAATGCTGAAGCGCGCGCAGGAGCGCCTGGCGCAGGATGAAACACTGAAAAAAGCCGACGTCAAATTTCTCGAGCGGCGCGCCGAAGACCTGCCGATGGAGCGCGAATATTTTGACCTCGTCGTCTCGGGCTTCGTGCTTCGCAACGTCTACGAAAACATCGACTGGATCCTGCGCGGCGTGCAGCAATCGCTCAAGCCTGGCGGCCAGATCAGCTTCCTCGACATCACGGAACCATCCAACCCTGTTCAGCGCGGACTTTGGCGCTTTTACATGCAAACGGCCGTCGTTCTCTATGGAAAAGCGCTTTTCGGCCGCGACTATCCTGCCTTTTACCTGACCGAGTCCGCGCAACGCTTCGTGAAGCCGCCGGATTTCCTGAAAAAACTTGAGGATGCCGGATTCAAGAACGCGAGGGCGCGCCGCTTCATGCTCGGCTCCATCGTGCTGTACCGCGCGGAAAAGAGTGCATGAAGCCCGGGCTCAAGAACCTCAGGGATTTCATCGCGCTCCTCGAAAAAGAGGGAGAGCTGATCCGGGTGAAGTCACCGGTGAGCGCAGAGCTCGAGATCACCGAGATCACCGACCGCGTGTCGAAATCCAAAGACGGCGGTAAAGCGCTTCTTTTTGAGAACGTGAAGGGCCACTCGATGCCCGTACTTATCAACGCGATGGGTTCGTTCAAGCGCATGGCGATGGCGATGGGCGGCGCCGATATCTCCGAGGCCGCCGGGGAGATCACGGAATTTCTCGAGCTCAAAGGCGTCCCGAAAACTTTTTCCGGAAAGATGAACCTACTCGGCAAGATGGTCGACCTGTCGAAGATCCCGCCGAAGATCGTTTCTTCCGGGCCCTGCCAGGAGGTCGTGCTGAAGGGCGACGAAGTAAAGCTATCGCAGTTTCCCATCCTGAAGTGCTGGCCGCAGGACGGCGGGCCGTTCATCACGTTCCCGATGGTGATCACGAAAGACCCCTCTACGGGCAGCCGCAACGTCGGCATGTACCGCATGCACGTTTACGACGACCGCAACTGCGGCATGCACTGGCAGACGCAGAAAGACGGCGCCGTCCATTTCGAGAAGAAAAAGCGCGGCGGAGGGAAGATCGAGGTCGCCGTCGCCATCGGTTCGGACCCGGCCACGACGTTTTCGGCGGTCGTGCCGCTTCCGTACGGGTTGGACGAATTTTTATTTGCCGGATTTTTAAGAAAGGCGCCGGTCGACCTCGTGAAGTGCAAGACCGTCGACCTCGAGGTGCCTGCCGAGAGCGAGATCGTGCTCGAAGGCTGGGTCGACACCGAAGTCCTGCGCGACGAGGGGCCTTTCGGCGACCACACCGGCGTTTATACGCCCATCGAGCCGTTCCCGGTATTTCACGTCGAGTGCATCACGATGCGCAAGAACCCGATCTATTTCACGACGATAGTCGGCAAACCGCCAATGGAGGATTATTATATGGGCAAGGCCATCGAAAAAACTTTTCTACCCATCCTGAAAAAACAATTGCCCGAGCTCCACGACATGAATTTTCCGATGGAAGGCACGTTCAACAACGCCGTGATCGTGTCCATCGACAAGAATTATCCGCACCAGGCAAAGAAAGTAGCGCACGCGATCTGGGGGCTCGGACAGCTTTCGTTCACGAAGGTCGTCATCGTCGTCGATAAGTCCGTCGACGTGCACGACCTATCGGCGGTGGCGCTGGCGACGTTCAACAACATCGACCCGAAGCGCGACCTGTTCTTCGTCGAGGGCCCCGTCGACACGCTGAACCACGCGTCCCCGCAGCGCGACTACGGCTCCAAACTAGGCATCGACGCGACGACGAAGACGAAGGAAGAAGGTTATGCCCGCGTCTGGCCCGAAGAGATCCAGATGGACGAGGGCACCAAGAAAAAAGTCGACGCGATGTGGGGCAGCCTGGGGATTCCGTCCGCCTAAAAAATGACGGGCCCTGTCCGGAAATTCGTTGAGCTCGTCAAATTCGAGCATACGGTCTTTGCGCTGCCTTTCGCGTACATGGGAATGATACTCCCGCGCAAGGCATGGCCCGGATGGCCGGTATTTTTCTGGGTGACGTTCGCGATGGTCGGCGCGAGGACGGCCGGCATGACGCTGAATCGTCTTATCGACGTGAAGATAGACGCGGGCAACCCGCGCACGCGCACGCGCGCGCTCGTGACCGGCGAGCTGAAACTCGCGACAGCCTGGGCGATCGCGGCGGCCGCGCTGGCGGTATTTTTCTTTTCGGCCTACCGGCTGAACCCGCTCTGTTTCAAATTGGCGCCGATCGCGCTGGTGCTCCTGGTCGGTTACCATTACGTGAAGCGCTTCAGTTTTCTCTGCCACTGGACGCTCGGGGCCGTGCTCGCGATCGCGCCTCTCGGCGGGTGGCTTGCGGTGACAGGCGTATTTTCGTGGAAACCGCTGCTTCTGTCGGCGGCCGTGATGTTCTGGGTCGCAGGCTTCGACATCCTGTACAGCCTGCAGGACTTGGCGTCGGACCGCGAGCAGAAGCTGCACTCGGTGCCGGTGAAGTACGGCGTCAAACGGGCGATGAGGATCTCCGAATACTGCCATTGGGCGACCGTGGCGTTCCTCGCGCTGTTGGGGATCGCGATGCCGATGGGACTTCTCTATTGGGCCGGCGTCGTGCTGACGGCCGCGCTGCTGAAGTTCGAGCACACGCTTTTGGGCGAAGGGGACCTGTCGCGAATTAACACCGTTTTTTTTACCATTAATGGATGGATAGGGGTGCTCTTGCTCGTGTTCACGTTCCTGGACTTGATATGAAAAAAATAATTGTCGGCGTCACCGGCGCCAGCGGCGCCATTCTTGGCGAGCGCTTCGTCCGTTTTCTCGTGCAGGCGGGCCATGAAGTCGACGTGATCCTGAGTCCGTCGGCAGTCGAAGTCATGGCCGAAGAAAGGGAAGTCGTCCTCGGAAAGA
This sequence comes from uncultured Planctomycetia bacterium, assembly GCA_964502045.1. Classification (GTDB taxonomy): domain Bacteria; phylum Omnitrophota; class Gorgyraeia; order 2-02-FULL-51-18; family 2-02-FULL-51-18; genus CAMDWQ01. The sequence continues at coordinate 4,296 of CAZCVC010000011.1, forward strand.
CGCACGCCGAGATCAAGGCCAACTACCTCAAACATTTCGGAAATCCGAAAAACCTGGACGTCGCGCCAGCCGACGATTTTGCGCACCGCGTTTCCAGCGGTTCGTCGAAGATGGACGCGATGGTCGTCATTCCGTGCAGCCTTTCGACGGTGGCTTCGATCGCGCACGGCATCACGCCAAACCTGATCCACCGCGCGGCCAGCGTCTCGATCAAAGAAAAGCGGCCGCTGATCCTCGTCCCGCGCGAAAGTCCCTTGAGCCCGATCCATCTGAAAAACCTGCTTTATTTGTCGGAGATAGGCGTGCATATCGTGCCGGCGACGACGGCGTTTTACCACAAACCGAAGACCATCGAAGAGATGGTGGATTTCACGATAGGCCGGGTTTTAGATCTCTTAAAGATAGAGCATCAGCTATTTAAACGCTGGCGAGAAGTGGGGGAATAAAGTAAAATAGCGCCTTAATGTCGCAGCGGGTCCTGTCACGGTATCGGAACCTTCCGTACTCCCGATTCCATTGCGGTCCGTGCGGAAGATTCCGACACCGTGCCACCCGCTGCAGTATTGATGGCTTGCTTTAAATGTGGAGAGCAGGAAAAATGGAATTCGTTAGAGAATTTTCCGATATTTTCGCCAAAGTAAAGTCCGGTATCCGCCTGTCGCAAGAGGACGGGAACCGCCTTATCAGCACCAAAAACCTCCGCGAACTCGGCGCGATGGCCAATTTCGTGAAACGCCGCATGCACGGCAACAAGGCGCATTTCACGCACAGCATCAACGTGAACCACACCAACATCTGCGTCCTGGAGTGCAAGTTCTGCGCCTGGGCGAAGGGGAAGCGGGACGAGGCGGGTTACGTGCTGGCACTCGACGAGATCGAGCGTCGCGTCCTGAGCGCGGCCAAGCACGGCGTCTGGGAGGTTCATATCGTCGGCGGGCTCCACGCGGACCTCAAGCTCGATTATTACGAAGAAATGCTTCGGCGCATCAAAAAAACCTGCCCCGGCGTCCTGATCCAGGGTTTTACGGCCGTTGAGCTTGATTTCTACGCGCGTCTCGAAAAAATCTCAGTTGAAGAAGTAATATCGCGGCTTATCGCGGCGGGTCTCGGCGGCGTGCCGGGCGGCGGCGCCGAAATATTTGCCGAGCGTGCCCGCAAACTTATTTGCGGTTCCAAGATAGACGCGACGCGCTGGCTCGAAGTCCACCGGGCTATCCACGCGGCGGGTCTTCGCTCGAATGCGACGATGCTTTACGGGCATATCGAGACCCCCGAAGAGCGCGTCGACCATATGATGCGACTGAGGGCCCTGCAGGACGATACGGGCGGCTTTCTAGCGTTCGTGCCGCTGGCTTTCCAGAACGGCAACAACGAGCTTTCCGAGACTTACCATATTCCGCCCACGAGCGGCATCACGGACCTGCAGGTGCTCGCCACCTCGCGCCTCATGCTCGACAATTTCCAGCACATCCGCCAGCTCTGGAACTACGTCGACGAAAAACTGATCCACGTCGCGCTTGATTACGGCGTCGACGACCTCGGCGGCACCAATTTTGACGAGACGATCGCGAAGGCGGCCGGCTCGACCTCCAAAGGGTTCACGCATGATGAGCTCGTGGCGCTTATCAAGGCCTGCCACGGCGAGCCCGTCGAAGTCAACAGCACCTACACGCCGATCCAAAAAGAATGCCTGGTAGCCTGAAACTTCTGCGGGTCGGCTCAATCAGCTACATCAATTCGCTGCCGGTCGATCTCGGTTTTTCCACCGACCGCATCCCATTCAATGCCCACGTCATCTGCGGCGTCCCGGCCGACCTGAACGAAAAAATTCTCCACAACGCTCTCGACGTGAGTCCCGTATCCACGTTTTTCTATGCGCAGCACCAGAACAAGCTCCTCGTTTTTTCCGACGTTTCCATCAGTTCCGAAAGCGGCGTCCGCAGCGTGCTTCTTTTCAGCCGCCGCCCGCCGGAGGAACTCGCCGGATGCAGGATCGCCGTTTCCGGCGAAGGGAAGACGACGCCGGTGCTTCTGGAGATCCTCTGCCGCAAGTTTTACGGTTTCACGCCGGCGCTGCAGACGCTGCCGGGAAAATTCGTGCTGGCTTCCGCCGATGCGTTCGACGCCGTGCTTCTGATCGGCGATGAAGCGCTGACCGAGCGCCGCCGGCTGATGGAGCAGGGCTGGCGGGCGACGGACCTGGCCGAAGAATGGCGCAAATTCACGGGCCTCGGGTTCGTGTTCGCGCTATGGGTCGTGCGGCGCGGTTTTTTTCTCGAGAACGAGGCGGACACACGCGAGGCATGCCGCGCCATCCTCGAATCGAAGCAATGGGGCCTGTCCCACCGCATCGAGGTTATTGCCGAGGCCATGCGGCGCATTAAACTTTCGGAGGAAGAGCTCGAAGACTATTTTTCACGTCTTTCCTATGATCTCGGCGAGCCGCTGCTGAAAGGCATGAACCTTTATTTCCAATACGCGCGCGAGTACGGGCTTCTGCCCGAGACGCGTCCGGTGGAGCGCGTGAAGCCGGCGGCGTCGATCCATGACTAAAACGCTGATCTTCATCCCGACTTACAACGAACGCGAGAACGCGGCTATGATCTATTCCGAGATCAAGGACCTGCGGCTCGGGGCGGATTTCCTTTTCCTCGACGACAATTCGCCCGACGGCACCGGCAGGATCCTCGACGAGATCGCGGCGCAGGATCCCGCCGTTCATGTGATCCACCGTCCGGGAAAGCTCGGCATCGGCGCGGCGCACCAGGACGGCATCCGCTGGGCGTACGACCGGGGTTACGAGACGCTCGTCACGATGGACTGCGATTTCACGCACCAACCCGAGGAGATCCGCCATTTTCTCGACTCCGCACCAGGGGCCGACGTCGTGATCGGCTCCCGGTACATGGGCAATAAAAGCCTCGCCGACTGGAACCTGTTCCGCAAATTTCTGACGTATCTGGGGCATTTCCTGACGAGGGACCTGCTGAAGATCCCGTACGACGCTTCAGGCGCGTTCCGCCTCTATGATCTGAAACGCATCCCGCCGGGCGTGTTCCGCGTCGTGAAGTCCAAGAGCTATTCTTTTTTCTTCGAGAGCCTGCACGTGCTCGTGCTGAACGGTTTCCGCATCAAGGAAGTGCCCATCCTGCTTCCCAAGCGCACCTATGGACACTCAAAAATGAAGATCCGCGACGCCTGGTCGAGCTTCGTGCTGCTGCTGGAGGTATGGCTGCACACTCATTTCCACCGCGAGGATTACGTCTACGTCGAGGAGATCGCGGAAACTCCGATGGAGCGCAAAACTTCCGACGAGAAGGCGTGGGATGAGTACTGGCATAAAAAAGACTCGAACACGCGCTTCCTGTATGACCTCGTCGCGGTGTTCTACCGGAAATTCATCATCAAGCCCTTGTTGGACAGTTTTATCAGGAGCGAGTTCAGCCGCGGCGCCGAAGTGCTGCATGCCGGCTGCGGCTCGGGGGCCGTCGACATCGAGGTCGTGAAAATGGTGCGCGTGACCGCGCTCGACATCTCGACGGGGGCGCTGAATCATTACAAACGCATCAACGGCTCCGGCTGCCGCGCGCTGCACGGCAGCATTTTCGACATCCCTGAAGAGGCCTGCGCGTTCGACGGCATCTATAATCTGGGCGTGATGGAGCATTTCACCGAGGACGACATCGCGAAGATACTCGCGGAGTTCCATCGCGTGCTCAAGCCCGGCGGGAAGGCCGTGCTTTTCTGGCCGCCCGAGCACGGGACCAGCGTGATGTTCCTGAAAGGCGTGCATTTCATCCTGAACGACGTATTGAAGAAGAACGTCCGCCTGCATCCGGACGAGATCACGCGCCTGCGCTCGAAGAAGCACGCGGAGCGGCTGCTCGAAAAGTCGGGCTTCGCGCTGAAAAAATATTCATTTGGCATCCGCGACTTTTTTACTTATGCTGTTGTGGTGGCTGTGCGGGATGAAGCGAAGGCGCTTTCACCCGGAGCGCCGCAAAGGGGAGTGCTCGTATGAGCAAAGATTTCGATTTTAGAACGATCACGTCGTGCCGCGTCTGCGGGTCGCACAAGCTGGCGTCCATCCTGTCGCTGGGCAGTATCTATGTCTCCGACTTTGTGACCGACCGCACGGCCACCTCGGAAAAGACCTACCCGCTGGAGCTCGTGCTCTGCAACCCGAACGAGGGCGGCTGTGGACTGCTGCAGCTGAAGCATACGGTGAACCCCGAAAAGATGTACCGCTTCTACTATTACCACTCGGGCACCAATGCGATGATGTGCGAGGCGCTCGCGAACATCACGCGTTCGGCCGTGAAAAAAGTGAGGGTCAAGGCCGACGACCTCGTGCTGGACATCGGATGCAACGACGGCACGCTGCTGCGCTCCTACAAGACGAAGGGGCTGAAGCTCATCGGCTTTGACCCGGCGAAGAACCTCGTGCCTGAGGCGCGCGTCGGCACAACGAAGATCATCAACGACTATTTCAACTTCGAGGCGTTCGAGGAGAGCCTGCCCGGCAAGAAAGCAAAGATCATCACGAGCATCGCGATGTTCTACGACCTGGACGATCCCAACAAGTTCGTCGGCGACATCGCCAAATGCCTGCATGACGACGGGATCTGGATCATTCAGATGAGCTACCTGCCGATGATGCTCGACGCGAACGCGTTCGACAACATCTGCCACGAGCACCTCGAGTATTATTCTATGTTCTCGCTGAAGAACCTGCTCAAACGCCACGGCCTCAAACCCGTCGACGTCGAGCTGAACGACGTGAACGCCGGCAGTTTCCGCGTCTACGTGATGCACGAGACCGCGAAGGCGCCCGCGCCGGGACTCTGGCGGCTCGCCGCGCTGGAGAGGAAAGAGAACCGCCTGGGTCTGGCGGACAAGGAGACTTATTTCAGGTTCGCCTCGCGCGTCGACGAGGCGAGGAACGAGACTTACGGCTTCATCAAGCAGGAAGTCTCGCGGGGTAAGACCGTCTACGTGTACGGAGCCTCGACGAAGGGCAACACGCTGCTGCAGTATTTCAACCTCGACCATCGTTTTATCGCGGGAGCCTCGGAGAAGAACCCGGACAAGTTCGGCAAAAAGACCGTCGGCACGCTGATCCCGATCGTCAGCGACGAGGAAGCGCGTAAAGCCCGCCCCGATTATTTCCTCGTGCTGCCGTGGCATTTCCTGAAGGTCTTCGTAAAGCAGGAAAAGAAGTATCTTTCCTCCGGCGGGCGTTTCATCGTGCCGCTGCCGCAGATGAAGCTGATACCGCCTCTGCGCAAAAAAAAGAAATAAACGATGAGCGGCTCGCGCCGGCTCGGGGCGGTCAAAGCCTATTATGCTCTGGCGCTTCTCCTTTTTATTTTCTTTCCCTTGGTCTGCCGCCTCGGCGCCGACGGCAACCTTCCGCCGCAGAAAGCGTTTCCGCGTTTCTGGATCAACCTGATCTTTCTCAACGCGCTGGCGGCCTACGCGCTCGTTTTTCTCCGCCGAGGGGCGAAATTCGCCTTGTCGAAAAAAGAGTGGGTTATGTTCGCGCTCGTAGGACTGGCGCTTTGCACGACGCCGCCGATATTTTCGGGCGACCTGCACGAGTACCTGATGCGCGGGCGCATCCTCGGCGTGTACCATGAAAATCCCTATCTGGTCCCTCGCGATTACCCGCACGATGCGTTCTACCCGTTGACGGTCTGGGTGCGCCTGCACAAGCTGCCTGAAAACTACGGGCCGGTGTGGGCGTTCGTGCAGTGCGTGATGCCGGCAATTTTTAAAAGTTCGTATTTTCTGTCGGTCTTTTTTTTCAAAGCGTTCATGTTCGCGTTCCTGGCGGGGTCCGTCTGGTTCTTTCACCGGATCTGTTTGAAGATCAGCCCGAAGAACGCGGGATGGCTTACGGCTTTTTACGCGCTAAATCCCAATCTTATCAACCAAGTCCTCATCGACGGGCACAACGATATCGTGATGGTGTTTTGGATGCTGTGCGGGTTCTGGCTGCTTCTTTCCGGCAAATATTTCCGCGCCGTCGCCGCCGGGACGCTGGCGGTGCTGGTGAAGTTCACGTCGGTGTTTTTTCTCCTGGCGATGGGGCTTTTCCGTTTCCGTCATTGGGAAAAACAGCGCGCTCCGCAGCTGCTGTGGTTCGGCTTCCGGTCAGCCGCACTGGTGCTGGCGATCTGCGCGGCGTTCTACGCGCCGTTCTGGGCAGGGGATGCGACGTTGGCATATTTCGTCAAATTCAGCGAATGGTTCGCGACGAACTCGGTGCCTTACGGTTTCCACGCCGCGCTGAACCATCTCGGCATCCCGATTTCGGAAGCGGCCGTCAAACGGTTCTTCAACGCGTTCTTCATCGCCAACTGCGTCGCCGCCCTGGGTTGGGTGGCGATGATGTCCGAGCTCAGCGTGAAGAACCTCTGCCGTGCCGTCAGCTGGATATTCCTCGCGATGTACGCAAGCTACACCATCCCGTTCTACGGGCACCATCTGCTTTGGGCGCTCCCGTTCCTTATTTTGGCTGAATTCCCGGCACCGGTCCTTTGGAGCACGCTTTATTCTGTCGTGGGGCTTTTTTTCTATTTCAAGCGGCCTTCGTTCCTGTACGTAGCGGGACTTGCCGTGTATGGAGCATGGCTCTTATGGGCGCTCCGGGGACCCGGAAGACGGGCAAAAGAACCTGGATTCAGAAGGTCAAAAAAGCTATAATAACGCCCATATTTACGGGGACTTATGAACATTCAGGATATCCTCCATAAAGCGCTGGACGGCCGCCGGATCTCGGTCGAAGAAGGCGTGCGCCTCTACCATGAGGGCGACATCTTCGAGCTGGGGCAAGTCGCTCATGAGCTGAATCTGCGCAAGAACCCGGACTCCTCCTGGCGCGCCACGTTCGTGGTGGACCGCAACATCAATTACACCAATATCTGCTATACCTATTGCAAGTTTTGCGCGTTCTACCGCGAGGTCGGGGACGTGAAAGAAGGATATCTGCGCAAGACCCAGGAGATCTTCGACAAGATCGAGGAGCTTCTTAAGCTCGGCGGCACGCAAGTGCTGATGCAGGGCGGGCACAATCCCCAGCTCGGCATCGAGTATTACGAAGAGCTCACGCGCGCCGTCCATCAGAAGTATCCGCAGGTCCACGTGCATTCGTTTTCGGCGTCAGAGGTCCAGCACATTTCGCGCGTTTCCAAAATTTCTATCCGCGAGGTCCTGACGCGCCTCAAGGCCGCGGGTCTGAACAGCCTTCCCGGCGGCGGCGCCGAGATCCTCGTCGACCGTGTCCGCGAGGTCGTGAGCCCGCTCAAGACCAAGACCGCCGAATATTTCGAGGTGCACCGCACGGCCCACGAATTGGGCCTGAGAAGCACCTCCACGATGGTTTACGGCCTCGGCGAGACGATCGAGGAGCGCATGATGCACTTCGACGCTTACCGGACGCTGCAGGATAAGACGGGCGGCTTCCGCGCGTTCATTCCCTGGAGCTTTGAGTCCGAATCGACCGAGATGGCGATGCCGCGCCGCACCGGCTCTGAATACCTGCGCATGCTCGCGCTCTCGCGCATCCTGCTCGACAACATCCAGCACCTGCAGGCCGGCTGGGTCACCGAAGGGCCGAAGCTTTCGCAGATCGCGCTCGACTTCGGCGCCGACGATTTCGGCGGCATCCTGATGGAGGAGAACGTCGTCAGCGCCACCATGAGCGACAAGCTCTACTCCGGCGTCACGAAGGACGAAGCGATCCGGCTCATCCACGAAATGGGGAAGACGGCCGCGCAGCGCAATACCAATTACGAGATCGTCAAACTCTACGCGCCCGAGCCGCACCTGGCCGTCGCCTAGCCTAAGGCCGTGAAACAAACCGCCTCGGTGAAAGTCCCGTTCATCGACCTTTCTGCCCAGCAAAAAACCGTGCAGACCGAAGTAAACGCGGCTATTCGCCGCATCTTTTCCTCGCAGAAATACATCCTTGGGCATTACGGCGCCGAACTTGAAGAAAAGATCGCGGCCAAGATCCAATGCGGTCACGCGATCGGCGTCGCCAACGGCTCCGACGCGCTGTACCTGGCGCTACTGGCGCTCGGCGTGGGTCCGGGGGATGAAGTTATCACGACGCCGTTCAGCTTTTTCGCCACGGCGGGATCGATCTCGCGCACCGGCGCGGTGCCGGTGTTCGCCGACATCGAGGCGGACACGTTCAACCTCGATGCATCGAAGATCGCCGCGCGCGTCACGAAAAAAACCAAAGCCGTTTTGCCCGTGCATCTGTTCGGCTTGCCGTGCGACATGAACAAAGTGCTGGCGGCCGCGAAGCGCCATGGCCTGCCGGTCGTCGAGGACGCCGCGCAGTCGTTCGGCGCGACGTTTCACGGAAAGCAGACCGGCTCCTTGGGCGACATCGGTTGTTTTTCGTTTTATCCGACGAAGAACCTCGGCGGCGCCGGCGACGGCGGCATCCTAACGACCTCCTCGCCGGAGCTGGCCGATAAATTGAAAGTGCTCCGCAACCACGGTTCAAGCCAGAAGTACCTGCACCACGTCATCGGTATCAACAGCCGTCTTGACGAGATCCAAGCGGCCGTAATCCTCGCAAAATTGAAACGAATCGACGGCTGGAACGCGGCCCGTCAAAAGATCGCCAAGCGCTATGCCAAGGGCCTCGCGGGCCTGCCGCTCAAGCTTCCGGCGGCGCCGGCCGGCATGGAACCGATCCACCACCTGTACACGGTCCGCACCGAAAAACGCGACCGCCTTCATGAGTTCCTTACGCAGAAAGACGTCGGCTCCGGCGTTTATTATCCGCTACCGCTGCATCTGCAGCCTTGCTACCGCTTCCTGGACTACAAGCCCGGCGACATGCCGGTCAGTGAGGCGGCCTGCAAGACCGCGCTGTCGCTGCCGATGTTCGCCGAAATGACGCTAAAGCAGGCTGATCACGTGATCGCATCCGTGCGGGAATTTTTCGGGAAATGATATACGTTTTTCTGCCGGCCTACAACGAAGCCGAGGCGCTGCCGCGGCTCGTCAAAAAATTTGACACCGAATTTAACGGCGACCGTTCGGGCTACCGCATCATCGTCGTCGACGACGGCTCGAAGGACGCGACCGCTGCGCGCGCAACCGAGCTGGGACAGCGATATCCGCTTTTGCTGCTGAAGCACGAGGAGAACCAGGGCCTCGGCGCGACGATGGTCGACGGCCTCAAATACTGCGCGGCGATATCGGCGCCCGGCGACCTCGTCGTCACGATGGACTGCGACGACACGCACGAACCCCGCTACATGCACGAGGCGTTCAAAAAGATCGCCGAGGGCTACGACCTCGTGATCCTGTCGCGCTACCAGAAGGGCGGCGGCGAACTCGGGCTTTCGGCGGCCAGAAGTTTCCTGAGCCGCGGCGCCGGTTCGCTCCTGAAAATTTTCTTTCCTATCCGCGGCGTGAAGGAGTACAGCTGTGGTTACCGCGTGTTCCGCGCCGAGGCGCTCAAAAAAGCGTTCGATACGTTCGGCAGCGGGTTCGTGAGGCTGCCGCACATGGGATTCGTCGTGACGCCCGAGATCCTGATCAAGTTCCGCATGCTGGGGGCCCGCATCGCCGAGGTGCCTTTCGTGCTGAACTACGGGCAGAAGCCCGGCGTGTCCAAGAACCGGCCGCTGAAGACCATCGCCGGTTATTTCGGTCTTGTCTGGCTTTATTGGGGGCGCCGTTGCCGCGTCTGACCGCCGGCCGTT
>CAZCVC010000011.1:14039-14378 GCA_964502045.1 uncultured Planctomycetia bacterium
TTCTTCTAGGGGGTGTTTCGCGGTCCTTGCGCTGCTGGCCGTTTTTTTCTTTCAGGTTTTTTTCTCGATGCAGACGAAATCACCTACCGTCGACGAGTTTGCGCATCACGTCGCGAGCGGCTACTCGCACCTAGTCACCGGCGATTTCCGCATGAATCCAGCGGCGCCGCCGTTGCCGCGCCTTCTCTCGGCCCTGCCTCTCTATTTTCTCGGCGTCAAGGCGCCTCTCGACGATGCTTCCTGGGCTCAGGGCAACAGCCCGGACTTCGCGCGGAAATTTTTCTACCAGCCGGGTTTCACGATAGACAGCCTCATCTTCTGGGCGCGTTTTCCGATGGC
>CAZCVC010000012.1:0-4819 GCA_964502045.1 uncultured Planctomycetia bacterium
AACGCGGCCATATCGCCATTTTCATGGACGGCAACGGACGCTTGGCGCAGGAGCGCAATCTGCCGCGTGTCGCCGGGCACAAGGCCGGCGTTGACCGCGTTCGAGAGATTGTGAATGTGGCCGCGGACATGGGCGTCAAGATCCTGACGCTTTACGCGTTCAGCCAGGAAAACTGGAAGCGCCCCGCCGACGAAGTTTCGGAGCTGATGAAACTGCTGGATTATTTTCTCGACGCCGAGACCAAGGCGATGGCCGAGCGCGGGGTCTGCCTGCGCGTGCTGGGCCATCCCGAAGCGCTGCCGGCGTCCACGTATGAAAAGATCAAAAAAGCCGTCGCGCTGATGAAAAATAACAACGTACTTTTTCTGAATATCGCCCTCAATTACGGCAGCCGCGCCGAGATCCTCGACGCGGTCCAGGCCGTCGTCGCCGAAGTCCGCAAGGACCCCTCGATCGCCGACCGGCCCGGCTTTCTGACCGAGGAATCGTTCTCGAACCGCCTCGACACGCGCGGCCTTCCGGACCCGGAACTCCTGATCCGCACGTCGGGCGAGATGAGGTTGTCCAATTTCCTGCTTTGGCAGCTTTCGTACTCGGAGCTGTACATCACGAAAAAATACTGGCCTGATTTCACGCGCGAAGAATTCGCGAAAGCGATCGAGGACTACCAGGCGCGAGAGCGCCGTTTCGGGGACGTGCTGGTATGAAACTGCTGCAAAGACTGATCGCCAGCGCCGTCTGCATCTCGATATTCGTGGGCCTGCTGTTTTTCTGCCCGCCGGTCTGGTTCTGTCTTTTTGTGGTGATCTTGATAGGGCTGGCGCTGTTCGAGTTTTTTACGATGCTCCGCCATCACAGCGCGCCGTCGTACCGTCTTTTCGGAGTTGCGATAGGGACGCTGATCCCTCTGGTGGTTTACATGGAACAGGGCGTGACCCGGTCCGGGGAAGTGCTGTTCATCATCCTGGCCTCTATTTTTCTATTCCTGCTTCAATTTTCACGCAAAAACAACGTCGACGCGCTGGTCGGCATCTCGCTGACGCTGTTCGGCATCCTTTACGTCAGCTGGTTCGCGAGCTTCGTCATCAAGCTGCGTTTTCTGCCGGGCGGCGTCATCTGGGTGGCCTATCTCGTCGCCGTGACGAAGGCCGCCGACATGGGCGCTTATGCGTTCGGTTCTCTTTTTGGGCGTCACCCGCTGATCCCTCACATCAGTCCTAAAAAGTCCGTCGAGGGCTTTTTTGGCGGGCTTTTCCTGAGTACTGCCGTGTCCGCCGCGCTCGGCCCTTATCTTCCGATCTATTTCAAGCTGCCTCATCTGATGGTCTTAGGAGTTCTTATCGGCATGGTGGGCCAGATCGGCGACCTTTCGGAGTCGCTGATGAAACGTTACTGCGAAACGAAAGACTCCGGCGTGCTGCTTCCGGGCATCGGCGGCGTCATGGACCTGACGGACAGCATCCTGTTCACGGCACCGATCTTTTACTTTCACCTGGCGCTTTTCCTGTAAACCATGAAAACGCTCTCGGTGTTGGGTTCGACCGGCTCGATCGGCCTCAACACGCTTCAGATCGCCCGCGAAAATCCGGCGCTTTTTCGCGTCATAGGCCTCGCGGCCAGTTCGAAGAGCGACGAGATTGAAAAGCAGGTGCTCGAGTTCGCGCCGAAGGCCGTGTACCTGAAGGACGAGAAAGCGGCGCGCGAAATTTCCTCGAAGTTCGGAAGCCGGCTCAAGGTATTCACCGAAAAAGAAGGCCTTCGCGAATTCAGCGCGTTCGTCAGCGCCGACCTCCTGATGGCCGCCACGGCCGGCACGAGCGCGCTGCTGCCCGTCATCGACGCGCTGAAGGCCGGCAAACAGGTAGCGCTGGCCAACAAAGAGATCCTCGTCATCGCCGGAGATCTGATCCTGGCGGCGCTTGCCTCCAATCCGGCCGCGAAGCTTGTCCCCGTCGACAGCGAGCACAGCGCTATCTTCCAGTGCCTGCAGGGCGCCAACAACGCGCACCTAGAAAAGATCATTCTCACCGGCTCGGGCGGCCCGCTGCGCGAAGTGGCGGCCGACCGTTTCCATACACTGACAAAAGAGGACGTGATCAACCATCCGAAATGGAAGATGGGCAAAAAAATTTCGGTCGATTCGGCGACGCTGATGAACAAGGGACTCGAAATGATCGAGGCGTCGCGGCTTTTCCGCTTGCCGGTCGACCGCATCGATGTGTTGATCCATCCCGAGGCCGTCATCCATTCGATGGTAGAGTTCTGCGACGGTTCGGTGCTGGCGCAGCTGGCCGTGACCGACATGAAACTGCCGATCCAGTACGCGCTGACATACCCCGACCGCGCGCCGTCGCCGCCCTCGCGCCGCCTCGATTTTTCCGAAGTGGGGCAGTTGAGTTTCTTCAAGCCGGACCGCAAAAAATTTCCGTGCCTCGACCTGGCCTACGCGGCGGCCCGCCAGTCCGGCAGCGCGCCCTGCGTGCTCAGCGCGGCCGACGAAGCCGCGGTCGGCGCGTACCTAGACGATAAAATTGATTTCATCCAGATTCCGGGTATCATCGAGAAAGTGCTCTCGAGCCACCGCGCCGTCGATCGGCCGTCGCTCGACGACATCCGGTCCATCCACGACTGGGCAACCAAGGAGACGTTGAAACTATGCCAAGCCTTTTGATATTTCTCGCCGTGCTGAGTTTGCTGGTCGTCGTGCACGAGTGGGGCCATTTCATCGTCGCGCGCATGGTCGGCATCCGCGTGGAAAAGTTCTCCATCGGCTTCGGCCCGGTACTGTTCGGCAAAAAAATAGGGGAGACCGAATACGTGTTCTCGCTTCTGCCTCTCGGCGGTTTCGTGAAGCTGGCCGGCGAAAGCCCCGAGGACGCGACAGGAGCGGCGTATGAGTTCAATTCGAAATCGCTCTGGCAAAAATTCGCCGTCGTGTTCGCCGGACCGCTGATGAACGCGCTGCTCGCGTTCCTGCTTTTCTGGGCCATCTTCATGATCGGTCAGCCCACGATGACGACGAAAGTCGGAAAGATCGTGCAGGGCTCCGCCGCGGAAGCGGCCGGACTCATGGAGGGCGACCGCATCACGGAAGTCGACGGCAAAAAAGTCGAGCTTTGGGAAGACCTGCTCGTGATCCTGCACGATAATCCGCCTGCGACGATGAAGCTGATCGTATCCCACGGAACCGAACTGCGCGAAGTCGCCATCACGCCCAGGATCCAGGAAGTCCGCGACATTTTCGGCAAGACGCGTAAGTCGGCCGTGTTGGGTGTCTATCCATCGAGCGAGATGACCCACGTGAAAAGCGGGGTTTTCCAAGCTATGGGGCTGGCGTTCGAGCGTCTCTGGGTCATGACGGCGACCATCTTCATTTCTCTGGGCATGATGATCACGGGCGCTTTGCCCTTCAAGGAATCGATGACGGGACCCATCGGCATCTTCTTTATGACCGAAAAAGCGGCGCAGATGGGCCTGCTCACGCTCGCTTCGTTCACGGCGTCGCTCAGCGTAAGCCTTTTCGTGCTGAACCTGCTGCCTATCCCGGTGCTGGACGGAGGGCACGTGCTGTTCATTCTTATCGAAAAGATCAAGGGCAGTCCGCTGAAAGACACGGTGAAGGAAAAAATGACGCAGGTCGGGCTCACGGCGCTTCTGGTGCTGATGGCGTTCGTGATGCTGCAGGACATGGACCGTTTTTCCATCTTCAAGAACGTTCAGAATTTTTTTCATCAGAAAGTAAAGTAGGGGAGATCCGTTGAAACACAACCGCTTCGTCCGCTGGTCCCAGACGCTCGTCCCGACGCTGAAGGAAATACCACAGGAGGCGCAGATCAAGAGCCACCGGCTCATGCTGCGCGCCGGGTTGATCCGCAAGCTCGCCAGCGGCACGTATTCGTATCTGCCGCTCGGTCTGCGCGCGCTCAAAAAAGCCGAGGCCATCGTGCGCGAGGAAATGGACGCGGCCGGCGCGGTCGAACTGCTCTTGCCGGCCGTGCACCCGGCCGAGCTGTGGAAGGAGACGGGCCGCTACGAGATCATGGGCGAGGACATGATCCATTTCAAGGACCGCCACGGAAAAATGAACGTGCTCGGCCCCACGCATGAAGAGGTCATCACCGACCTCGCGCGCCGCGAGATCCAATCATACAAGCAGCTTCCGCTCTGCCTCTATCAGATCCAGACCAAGTTCCGCGACGAGATGCGCCCCCGCAGCGGCATCATCCGCAGCCGTGAGTTCCTGATGAAGGACGCGTACAGCTTTCATCCGAGCGACGAGTGCCTCGATAAGATGTATCAGCTGATGAAAGAGACCTACATCAAAATATTCACGCGCGCCGGCCTCGAGTTCTACATCGTGCAGGCCGACCCGGGCGCGATGGGCGGCTCCGGTTCGCAGGAGTTCGTGCTTTTTTCCGACGCCGGTGAAGATTGGATGGCGCACGTCGAGGGGACGGACCAGGTCGTCAGCGTCGAAATGGCACCGCGAAAATTGAAGGGCCTCGCGTTCCCGTCCGGTGCCGCGTCCGGAAAAACGACGAAGGTCCACACGCCGGGCGCCTCGAGCGTTGAGGCCGTCGCGAATTTCCTGAAAAAAACTCCGAAGGATCTCGTGAAGACGATGATCTACGAACGCCCCGACGGCACGCACGTCGCCGTGCTCGTGCGCGGCGATCACGAAGTATCCGAATTCAAATTGAAAAAGTCCGAACCCGGCGCGTTCATGGCGTCGCGCGACTCGATCGAGAACAAGCTCGGCTCCGCGTTCGGTTTCAGCGGCCCGTTTCCGCCAGAGGCGGACCCGCCTCCGGCGGGCAAA
>CAZCVC010000012.1:4829-12848 GCA_964502045.1 uncultured Planctomycetia bacterium
AGACATTTTGGAGATGAAAGATTTTATTACCGGAGCTAATGAGCGCGATCATCATATGACCGGCGTGAATCTCGGCGACATCAAAGCGAAAGAAAAGCAGGTCGGCGATTTCCGCCAGGCCGTCGAAGGCGACCAGTCCGTCGAGGGTAAGCCGCTCAAGTTCCGCACCGCGATCGAACTAGGCCACATTTTCAAACTGAACCTGCGCTATTCCAAGCCGATGAAAGCAAATTTCCTCGATGCCTCCGGCAAAGAGAACCCGATGATCATGGGCTGCTACGGCATCGGCGTGAACCGCATCCTCGCGGCCGCCATCGAGCAGTTCGGCGACGACAAGGGCATCGTTTGGCCCAAGAATATCGCGCCGTTTCAAGTACATGTGGTCGTGATCGACCCTAAGGATGAGCAGTCTCGCGCCATCGTCCTTAAATTGGCAGATTCTGCCGAATTGGCCGATAAGGGCGTCGATTTCCTCATCGATGACCGGGAGGCCTCAGCCGGTGTTAAGTTCAATGACGCCGATCTGTTAGGCCTTCCTGTCCGGTTGATTCTAGGCCCCAAAAACCTCAAAAATGGACAAGCCGAGATCAAGATCCGCAAGAGCGGTGAAGCGACGCTCGTGGACCTGGCCTCCATTCCCGCCCAACTGCTGCAGATTCTTGACAAAACGGCTTAATTTTGTTAATCTAACATCTAGCTAAAATAACTTAGAATCTCTCGAGAAAAGTGGGTGATGAACCCACTTTTTTTACTATCAGCAGTGGAAGATTATTAAAATGTCTTTGCCCTTTGAAATCGAAAAGAACCTGGACGCCATCCGCGCCCAGATCGCCAGTGTCGGCGCCGAGCTCGTCGAGATCACGTTCCGCCGTTTTGGCGGGCGTCCCGTGCTGACCGTGACCGCCGATAAAGAGGGCGGCATCACTTTGGACGAATGCGCGCGCATCAACGAGCGCTTAGGCCTCTTTTTTGATGAAAAGGCGCAGGAAGGCGACGCGTTCCTCTCCGGGCCCTACAACCTGGAAGTCGTGAGCCCGGGTCTCGACCGGCCCCTTAAGACCGAAAAAGATTTTCACCGCGCCATCGGCGATCACGTGCTGATGACGTTCAAGAAGGAAGACGGCTCGATCGCGACCTGGAAGGGCCGCGTCGAAGGCGCGGACGCCTCGGGCGTCCGTCTCGCGCTGAAGGACGGCGCCGTCAAAAACGTGGCGCTGGACCGTATCCTCCATGCGCACCGTGAGATCAACGTCAACGGAAAGAAGCGGTAAGATGAGCACAGAACTGATAACGGTCCTGGAAAACATTGAGCGCGAGAAGGGCATCAGCCGCAAAGTGCTGATCGAGTCCATCGAAGCCGCGCTGGTTTCCGCCGCCAAGAAGGTTCTTCACGATAAGGACAAGGAAGTCAACGTGAAGATCGACCTCGAGAGCGGCCGTATCCGCATTTTTTCCGACGGCAAAGAAGTCGTGTCCAGCGAGTTCGGCCGTATCGCCGCCCAGACGGCCAAGCAGGTGATCTTCCAGAAGATCCGCGAGGCCGAGCGCGACGTCATTTTCAACGAATTCAACGCCAAGGCCGACTCCATCGTGACCGGCACCGTCTACCGCTTCGAGAAGGGGTCGCTGCTCGTCGACCTCGGCAAGACCGAGGCCGTGCTGCCGCGCCGCGAGCTTTCGCCGCGCGACAACTACCGCCAGGGCGACCACATCCGCGCTTACGTGCTCGAGGTTTCCAAGAACGGCAAGGGCCCGCAGATCGTGCTTTCGCGCACGCACCCGGGTTTTGTGAAGACGCTGTTCGAGCTTGAAGTTCCCGAGATCGCCGACGGCATGGTCGAGATCCGCGCCGTATCGCGCGAGGCCGGCGACCGCTCCAAGATCGCGGTCTGGTCCAAGAACGAGAAGATCGACTGCGTCGGCGCCTGCGTCGGCATCCGCGGCTCGCGCGTGAAGGGCGTCGTCAAAGAACTGCAGGGCGAAAAGATCGACATCGTGCGCTGGAGCGAGGACCCCGAAGAATTCGTGCGCGCCGCGCTCTCGCCGGCCGAAGCGTCGTCGGTAAAAATTTTGAGCCGTGAAGAGAAAAAAGTCGAAGTCGTCGTCGCCGACGACCAGCTGTCGCTGGCAATCGGCAAGAACGGGCAGAACGTGCGCCTGGCCTCGCGCCTCGTCGGCTGGTCCATCGACATCCGCTCGAAAAAAGAAATCGTGAAGGAAAAACTCGAAGGCATGACCGAGGCAGCCGGCCCGGCAGAAACCGACGGAGTCGAGACGCTCGACGGCGTGGGCCCGAAAACGGCCGAAGCGCTGAAGGCCGCCGGCTACAACACGGTCGCCGACCTGAAGAATGCCGCACCCGAGCAGCTCGTCGAGATCAAGGGCGTCGGCAAGAAAACTTTGGAAAAAATCATGGCCGCCCTGAGCGGCAACGCAGCCCCGGCGGAATCGTCCGAGGCTGAGTCGTCCGAAGCGCCCGAGTCCTCCGAAACCGCGGAAGCGTCCGATCCGCCGGCCGAAGAGGGCAGCGAAGAACCTAAAGCGCCGGAGGTTCATGAATAACATGGCGACGAAGAAAACAGAAAAAAGTGAAAAGCCCTTGAAAAAAACCGCGGAAAAAACACCGGCAGCCGTAAAAGTCGTTAAAAAAGAGGCCGTCAAAGAGGCGCCAAAAAAGGAAGCCGCCCCGAAGGCCGCCGTCGTCAAAGCGCCGAAAAAAGAGGTCGAGAAAAAAGTCGCCGAAGTGAAGCCCGCGTCCGTCGCGCCCAAAGAACCCGAAAAAACAGAAGCGGCGCCCGCCAGAGGCGGGTCCGCCTCCGGCGGAAAACCTACCGAGGTTGTGCCGCCCGCAGCGCCGAAAGCCGTGCCGGCCGCAGCTTCCACCGCGTCAGCCAGTTCGATGATCGAAAACGCGAAGCGCCAGATGATCGCGCAGAAAGCCGTGGCCAAGAGCCAGGCCCAGCAACATCAGCATACCGAGATCCGCAAGCCCGTGATACCGACGCCGTCGGTCGTGACATCGCAACCGCGTCCTAAGCCGGCCGCCCCGGTGCATGAAGTCAAAAAACGCCAGCAGCCGGCACCGACGCACGGCGGGTTCGTTCCAAAACCTTACACGCAGCCCAAGCCGCTGTCGGCAGCCGAGGCCGCGAAGCCGAAAAAGATAGAGATCGCCGCGTCGATCCTAGTCAAGGACCTCGGCGTCAAGCTCAATGCGTCCCCGAGCGAGATCATCTCGAAGCTGATCAAGCTGAAAGTGTTCGCCTCGATCAATCAAGCCGTCAATTTTGAGATAGCTTCCAAAGTCGCCCTTGAGTACGGCTATGAAGTGGAAAAACATAAGGCCGCCACCGAAAACGAAACGACGGCCAGCGAGCGCGTTGACTCTCTGCAGGCGCCGAAGGACAGGTCGAAGATGTTGCCGCGCGCGCCCATCGTCACGTTCATGGGCCACGTCGATCACGGCAAGACCTCTCTGTTAGACGCGATCCGCAAGACCAAGGTCGCCGCCGGCGAAGCGGGAGGCATCACGCAGCACATCGGCGCTTACCAGGTATTTCTTCCGAAAGGCGCCGTCACATTTCTTGATACACCGGGCCATGAAGCGTTCACGGCGATGCGCGCCCGCGGCGCCCGCGCCACGGACGTCGTCGTTCTCGTCGTCGCGGCCGATGACGGTGTCATGCCGCAGACCATCGAAGCCATCGACCACGCGAAGGCGGCAGGGGTGCCGATCGTCGTCGCGATGAACAAGATGGACCTGCCGTCGGCCAACCCCGATCGCGTGAAAAAATCTCTGATGGAGCACGGCCTCATGACAGAAGACTGGGGCGGCAAGACCATCATCGTCGGCGTTTCAGCCAAGACGGGCAAGGGCATCGACGAACTTCTCGAAATGCTCGCGCTCGAATCCGAACTTCTCGAACTCAGAGCCGATCCGACATCTCCGGCCTCCGGCATCGTCGTCGAAGCCGAGCTCTCGAAAGGATCCGGCGTGCTCGCAACCATCCTCGTGCAGGACGGCACTCTGCGCGTCGGCGACGCGGTCATCATCGGCGATCATTACGGAAAAGTCCGCGCGATGATCAACGACCACAGCGTTCGTATCAAAGAAGCGACGCCATCGACGCCGGTCGCCGTGCTAGGCTTTTCCGAACTTCCTAAAGCCGGTGACCGCTTCTACACGGTCAAGGACGAGAACGCCGCGCGCGCCATCATCGAAGAGCGTGAAGCCAAGCTGCGCGAAAAAGGCGCGCCCGACACGTCGCACGTGACGCTCGAGCACCTGCTCGAAGACATCAAGTCCGGCAAGGTCGAGGAACTCAAACTCATCATCAAATCCGACGTGCAGGGCTCCGTCGAGGCTCTCCGCTCGACGCTCGCGAAGATTCCTGCGAAGAACGTCCGTCTGAACATCATCCACATAGCTGTCGGCGACATCACTGAGTCGGACGTCATGTTGGCCGCCGCGTCCAACGCGGTTGTCATCGGTTTCCACGTCGGCATGTCAACGACGGCGCGCGAGATCGCGGACAAGGAACAGGTCGACGTGCGTTTCTATCAGATCATTTACGAAGCGAAGACCGCCATCGAAAAAGCGATGGAGGGACTGCTCGAGCCCGAGGCCAAGGAAGTGTTCGTCGGTGTCGCCGAGGTCCGCCAGGTGTTCAAAGTTTCGAAGACCGGCACCATCGCCGGCTGCGCCGTTTCGAAGGGCAAGATCGTGCGCAATTTCAATTGCCGCGTCACGCGCAACGGCGTGAAAGTGCACGATGGCAAGGTCGAGAGCCTCAAACGTTTCAAGGACGACGCGCGCGAAGTGCTCGAGGGTTTCGAGTGCGGTATCGGCGTTTCCAATTTCGACGAGATCCTCGCGGGCGACCGCATCGAAGTTTTCGAAATTCAGAAGAAGGCTAGAAAACTAGAGTAAATGGGACGCGTCCTCTCCGGAATGCGGCCGACCGGGCCCCTGCACCTGGGCCATCTTTTGGGCGCCCTTGACAATTGGAAGGCGCTGCAGGCGAAGCACGATTGCTTTTTCATGGTCGCCGATCTCCATGCGCTGATGGGGGAGTACGAAAACCCCGCGCATCTCCGAGAATACACGGCCCAGATGATATCCGACTGGGTCGCCTGCGGGATCAAACCCGAAAATATTTTCATTCAATCGCAGATCCCCGAGCACGCGGAGCTGGCGATGATACTCGGCATGATGACGCCGCTCGGCTGGCTCGAGCGCAATCCGACGTATAAAGAGCAGTTGCGCGAGATCGAAGGCCGCGATCTGACGACTTATGGATTTTTGGGATACCCGGTCCTGCAGGCTGCGGACATCCTGCTCTACAAGGCGGACCTGGTGCCGGTGGGCGAGGACCAGAAGGCGCATTTGGAGCTGACGCGCGAGATCGTCCGGCGTTTCACGCATTTGTACAAAAAGGCCGTTTTCCCCGAGCCTAAAGAATTGCTGACGGCGCAGTCCAGGATCCTGGGCACTGACCGCCGCAAGATGTCGAAAAGTTACGACAACGCGATCAACCTCGGCGACGGCGAGCACGAAGTCCGTAAAAAAGTGCAGTCGATGATCACGGATCCGGCGCGCATTAAAGTGACGGATCCCGGGCACCCGGAAGAGTGCAACGTATTTTCGTATTACAAAATTTTTTCGAACGATGCGAAACTCGTCGAGGACGTGCGCGACTGGTGCTCCAACGCCAAGAAGGGCTGCACCGACTGCAAAAAGACGTTCGCCGACGTGCTGGTCAAGTACATGGAGCCGCACCGCACGGCGAGGGTCGAGATGGAAAAGAAATATACCGTGAAAAGCGATTCTTTTTTCAAACTGATCAAGGCGGGCCAGGACCGCGCGCAGGAGGAAGCCCGAAAAACGCTTTCGGAGGTAAAAGAGCTTTTGCATTTGGGCGCGGGGATGCAGGCATGACCGACTACAAGATCAGGCTCGACATGTTCGAGGGCCCGCTTGACCTTCTGCTCTATCTGATCAAGAAGGATGAGCTGAACATCGTCGACATCCCGATCATGAAGATCACGCAGCAGTACCTCGATTATCTGAATTTGATGGAAAATCTGAACCTCGACATCGCCGGAGATTTTCTCGTGATGGCGGCGACGCTGATGCAGATCAAGTCGCGCATGCTCTTGCCTCCCGACCCGGCCGGTCTCGAGATGATGGAGGAGGACCCGCGCACCGAGCTCGTGCGGCGCCTGCTCGAGTACAAGGCGTTCAAAGAGGCGGCAGAGCGCTTCCGCGAGTTCGAAGCCAAGCGCAGCGGTGTTTTCGGCCGTTTCGGCAGCGAGCCCGATTATCCCGACGACGACCTGTCGTTCTGCGACGTGTCGCTGTTCGACCTTTTGACGGCGTTCCAGAAAGTGCTGCTGGCCTTTCCCGACGAGAAGCCGCATGAAGTATTGAAAGACGAATTCACGGTCCAGGACAAGATACAGGACATCACGGAAAGGCTGAAAAAAGAAACGCGCATCCGTTTCAGCAAGCTTTTCCGCGCGGCGAAGAATAAATTGGAAGCGATCACGACTTTTCTGGCGCTGCTCGAGCTCGTGCGGCAGAAGTCCGTGTTGATCGAACAGAGCAGCCAGTTCGGCGAGATCGACATTTTAAGAAACGATGCGGAAATCATCCGGGAAAATTAGACCATGGACCAAGACCTGAAATACATCATCGAAGCAGTGCTGTTCGCAAGCGACCGCCCGCTGACGGCCAAAGACCTGAAGGACGCGTTCGAGGACGGCACGACGCCGGCCGGCATCGAGGCCGCGCTCGAAGAGCTTTCGGCCGATTACGAGGCGCAGGGAAGAGGCTTCGCGCTGAGGGAGATCGCCGGAGGCTGGCAGATCCTCACGCACGAGCGTTTTTCGGACCATCTCAAGCGCTTCTACCAGTCGCGCGAGAAAAGGAAGCTTTCGCCGGCGAGCCTCGAGACGCTCTCGGTCGTTGCGTACAAACAGCCGGTCACGAAGGCCGACATCGAGTTCATCCGCGGCGTCAACGTCGACGGGCCGCTGAAGACGCTGATCGAAAAGAACCTTATCAAGATCGCCGGACGCAAAGACGTCCCGGGCCGGCCCATTCTTTACGGCACGACCAACGAATTTCTTTCGCACTTCGGCCTGAAGTCGACGAAAGAGCTTCCGCCGCTTTCCGAGTTCAGCGAAAAAGACATCGACCCGTCGCTGTTGCCGCCGCAGATGCGCTCGGTCGAAGCAAGTCCAGAAGGACAGCCTGATTCCGTGAACCAAGGAGATGCCGGTGAGCCTCGATAAAGTCAGAAAAATGATCGACGCGATCGATTCCAAGATCATAACACTCTTGAACGACCGTGCCCGTGCTTCGCAGGAGATAGGCAAGCTCAAGATGAAGGACGGCCAGGGCGTCTACGCGCCGCACCGCGAAAAACAGGTGCTCAATCGCCTGAAGAACCTTTCGAAAGGCCCGGTCACGCCCGAGGCCATCGACGCGATCTACCGCGAGATCATGTCGTTCTCCATCAGCCTCGAGAAAAAAGTGAAGATAGCCTATCTCGGGCCGGCTGTGACGTACACGCACCAGGCGGCGCAGAAAAAATTCGGCTCGTCCGTCGACTACGAGGCCTGCACGACCATCACGGACGTATTCGCCGAGGTCGAGCAGGGCCGCGCCGACTACGGCGTCGTCCCCGTCGAAAATTCGACCGAAGGCGCGGTCAACCACACGCTCGACATGTTCATCGACTCGAACCTCAAAATTTACGGCGAAATCTTCCTTTCTGTGCACCACTACCTGATGTCCAACGACGTGCCGATGAAGGAAGTGACGCAGGTCTATTCGAAGGACCAGGTCTTCGGCCAGTGCCGCGGCTGGATCGAGTCTCACCTGCACCACGTCGACCTCATCCCGACCAACAGCACGGCAGAGGCCGCGCAGATCGCCGCCAACGACACGAACCAGGCCGGCATCGCCTGCATAGCCTCCAAAATGGCCTCCGACGTCTACGGGCTGAAGGTTCA
>CAZCVC010000012.1:12858-13635 GCA_964502045.1 uncultured Planctomycetia bacterium
TTGGCAGGCCCAATAAGCGCCGACGGGCTGACACATTCCTGGTGGCGTGGTACTCAGGTAAGGAACGCAAAAAGTATTTGGCTGATTACACTGCGCAGGCAGATCTGATCCGCCGCCGGTGATGACCGGTGTTATCGAGGACAATCCCAATAACACGACACGCTTCCTCATCGTCTCTCGCCAGGAAGCCCGGCCGACCACGTCGGACAAGACGTCGATCGTGTTCGAGATCAGAGATAAGTCCGGCGCTCTGCACGACATCCTCGTGCCGTTCAAGAAAGCGCGCATCAACCTGACCAAGATCGAGTCGCGTCCGTCGAAGAAAAAAGCGTGGAGCTATTTCTTCTTCGTGGATTTCGAGGGCCACCACAATGAAGCGCGCATCCAGAAGGCGATGAGCGGTCTCGAGAGGCACTGCACGTTCTTCAAGGTCATGGGCTCCTATCCGAAAGCGGAATGATGAATTTTTTCCCTACGGCGAAGGGCCACCTGGCCCGCGTTAAAAACTACGTCCCCGGTAAGCCGATCGAAGAGCTCGAGCGCGAATACGGCGTTAAGGACGCCGTGAAGATGGCGTCCAACGAGAACGCGCTCGGTCCTTCGAAGAAGGCGGTCGAGGCGATGCGCAAAGCGCTTTACAAAGTGCACCGCTATCCGGACGGCGGCTGTTTTTATCTGCGCGAGAAGCTTGCTAAATTTCTGAAGGTGAGGCCCGAGATGCTCGTGTTCGGCAACGGCTCGGACGAACTGCTCGTTTTCATCGCGCGCGCTTTCACC
>CAZCVC010000013.1:0-13421 GCA_964502045.1 uncultured Planctomycetia bacterium
CCGATGCTTTGATAGATATACTCGAAGGCAACGCCGGCAATCCCTCTAGTAAGGCCGTCTTTAATGCCGGTCATTATATTTTGAGCAAAATCACCTGATTGCTTAATAGCGCCAATGGTGCTGGTTATAGGAATGCCCGCCAATGTCGTTATGCGGGAATCTACTCCCCAAGCTGCTCCTAACGTCTGCATCCCGTAGATTGAAAGATTAGCACCCAGCATCTTTCCAATTTTAACTAACTGTCCTCCGAGGTTGCCTTCAAGAATGCCGTTAACAAATTGGCCTGATGCGAGAGATAGGGCTGACGATAAATTGGCGTCAAGTCCTACTTTAGTGAGGAGTGTTTGAGAACCTTCTAATGCCAAACCTTGGATGCCCCCATGGAAAAAATTGGTAGCGGCTGAAATATTTGGCAACGCCGATTTAAACGTGAGTCCGCCTGTTACGAACGCAGCCACGAGGTTGGAAACGACGGGGTTCACACCAAGCGCATCTAGGCCTTTAGAGACGGCGAAGTTGATACCGACTTTGACAGCCGTCTGAAATATCGCGTTGCCGAAGCTGGCCTTCGCCAGCGATCCGAAAACGGTCTGTGACAGGAACGAACCAACGTTGCCGAGCGCCCCCCAGAGGCTCGAGGCGGCGAAAGAAATGCCCTGGAAGATGGCGGTGCCTATGCCGTGAAGGAGGCCGCCGAGGCCGCTCAGGACCTGCCCGATGCCCGACAGGATGCCGCCGACCAGGGCGCCGATGCTTCCTACAATAGCGCTGATGCCGGCAATGACCGATGCGATGGCCCCGCCGATGCTCGCGAAAGCGCCGATGATCGCAGGAATGAAGAGGAAGAAAAACGCACCGCGAATTTTCTGCGTGCGCTCGACGGAAAGGGTTTTGGCCTGATAACCGGATAGCGTCTGCAAGTTGGACTGCTCGAGCGTGACATCGCCCTTCCAGCCTTTCAAGAAATCTTTCTTTGAGAGCGTCATGACTTCGTTTTGCTTGTCAGCGCCGCGGCCCGGGTCGAGGTAAGTCACGGAGTCCGCGGTGATGGATTGGATCACGACATAATGGTTGCCGTTGACGTGGGCGATCGTGCGAGGGTTGTATTTTTCGGGATGATCGAGGATGTCTTGTTTCTGGGCCGCGGTCAGAAGAGCGGGATCGCCGACGCTGGAAGGATAGCGCGTGATGACTTTTTTCGTGACGGTGTTGCGGATGGACTGCGCGTAGGCGCTGTGGACGGCGACATTGCCGGAAAGCTGAAGCGCGAAAAGATTTTTACCGTGATCTTTGATGCCGTTGACAGGGTCCGAATAAAGAAGCAGCGAAGTATAAGCATCGGCCGAAATGCGCGCGTCGCCGGGTGTGAAATTTTGCGCGTAGCGGGCGATGCCCTTGGAGATCCGCAGGCCGTTCATTCGGCCGTTGAAGTTGGCGAATGCGCCGTCCAAATAGCTTCCGACCTTCAGTCTATCGGCACCTGAGGTGAAATTCTGCATGACCGCCGAATAGCCGCCCGTCTTCTGGCCGTCGACATAGAGGCCGAACGAAGTTCCCGATCGGACCGCGGCCACGTGGTACCATCGGCCGGATTGGAGAGCGTGCGTATTTTCCGTGAAAACATCGCCCCACGCCCAATCGCCGCGGCCTTCCCGGAACGACAGGTGGTTGGCTTCGTCGACACGAAACGTCCATCGAAGCGTTTGACCGTAAGTGCCCGATGAGGCGATCTCCTGTATCCTGCCGGTTTCATTCAAATAGATCCAACCGTCGATCGTGAAATCGGAGGCACCGAGGCTCCACTGATCCGAACTGGGAAGGTCAATGTAATCACCGGCGCCGTCGAAATTGACGGACGATCCTGGAAGGGTCTGAGTTTCGGTTACGGTGTCAATGACGGCGCTGTTAGCGTCATAAATGCTCTTGAGCTCATCCCAGCTGAGATTGGCGCCGCTGAGGTTGGCGCCGTAGGCTTGAGCGACTTTATTGAGGGCAAACATAGAAAGGACCAAATCTCCGTCGTCCAGCGGGCTGATGACTCCTATCAGGACATCGATCAGGATCGCTTTTTCGGCCAGGTCTTCCCTCGCGTATGGAATGCCCTTCTGGTCCAGCATCGACTCCAGCGCCAAAAACGCGGACTGGCCGAAGTGGAGACTGCGCGAATCAAGCCATGTAAGGATCTTTTGCGTGTCTGCTTCGGAAAGCGAGATGAGGTCGGATGAGGAAAGGCCCAGCGATGACGCATAGGCTTCCCTTTCTGGCAACGTCATCGAGAGATACGCCTGGAGCTTCTGGTTCACCCGCGCCTTCACGTTCGTGACGTAGGCTTGGCGCTGGGCGAGCTCCGGAAACGCGCCGAGGGCGGCGGCCAGCGCCTGGGGAACTTCGTGCAGGATCGGCGTGACAACGACGTCAGAAACGCGTGCCGACGCGCTTTTCGCGACGTTGCCGTAAAGAGTGATCGGCCGTGAAGCCGCAACGTCCTGGATCGCGGTTCCTTCGACAGACGCGCGCAACAGGAGCTTCGTCTGGGCGTCCATCTGGTAGCGGACCTGGGAGGGCGTGAAACCGGCGGTCCAACGCGCCACGCCCTTTGAGATCCGGAATTCGTCGATCAACCCATGGAGCGGCGCTTGTCCGCCGTATTCGGCGCCGACGATGACAGTATCCGAGCCATCGGCTAGAGCGCCGGCAAAGGTGCCGCGAACACCCTCTTCGACACCGTTCACGTAAAGTCTCTGTGTGGACCCGGAACGTACCGCGGCGATGTGGTACCACGTGTCTTGCTGAAGCGATGTCGTGCCGGTCACGGTCCACCGGTTCGCCGAGCCACTGTAAGAGATGAAGCGGACCTTGTTCGATGCATCCACGTGCAGCCCCCATTCGTACCAATAGCCGTCGCGGTAGATGAAACCCTGCTCGGTATTCACCCTATTCAGCTTGACCCAGAAATCGATCGTAAAGTCACCGGCACCAAAATCGAAATCGGCGCTGTCGGGAACCCTCAGGTAGTCTCCGGAGCCGTCCAAGGCGATAGACGCGCCGGGCCGTGTTGTCTTCTGTGTGAGCGGCACACGCGTGACCTTTCTCTCCATAGTCTTGTAGACGGCCGCATCGGCTTTAGCGGCAGGATGGGGCGTGATCGTCCTCGCGGAAACGCTGAAGTCCTTGAACGGAGTGCCCGAGGTCTGGGCGCGCAGAAGCAGCTTCGTCGCAGCGTCCGGCGTGGTACGCTCGACCGAAGGCGTGAAAGCCGACGACCAACGTGCGAGACCTTTCGTGAAACGAAACTCATCGACCCAACCGTTAAAATAATTCACACCAGCCTCATGCGCGCCAATGAAAAAGCGCGATGCGCTAGCGACTGTCTGTGTCGTCGTACCCGTCGCTCCCTTTTCTTGACCGTCCACGAAGACCTTCACGGAATTGCCGGCACGCACGACTGCAAGGTGGTACCACTGTCCGGTTACCGGAGTCCATGCAGCGTTCGCGACAACCGCGACGTCGTTCATATAAAAATCAAGGTTTCCGGCATAATAGCGCAGCGCGATTGCGGTGCCGCTGCCGCCGGTCTGCGTCTGGGAGAAAAGATAAGCCGGTCCGGTTGTCTCGAAGCGGTACCAACCATCGACCGTGAAATCCCCTGCGCGGACGTTCAGCTCCTCGCTTCCTGTGACGGTCAAGTATGAGCCGCTAAAATATGAGGACGCGCCGGGCAGCCAATCAACACGGTCTTCGAAGCCTTCAAAGACCTTACCTGTCTCGTAATCGATCTTCTCGATCCACTGATCGTATTCGGCCGAAGACGGATCGCGTCCCAGAATGCGGCGGTAATGATCGTAGATCACAGGCGAGACTTCCTGCCGGAGGATCTCTTTCTGTAAATGGGTCTGCTGCACGGCGAGCGCCTCAAGCGCGGCGTCAGAATCGGCGTCAATGCGGTCGGAAAGCGCCTTCACCTGCGCGTCGAGCTGGGCATAAGCTTCGGATGTCTGCGCGTCGAGCTGGGCCAGCGCACCGCGGACCTGATCCATGCCGCCGCCGATCTGGTTGAGCGCATCGCCTTTTTGGTTCTTGGCTTTTTTGCCGCTGGCCTTGGTGCCGGAAACGCTGTTGAACTGGTCCTGGAGATAATCCAGCTGGTTTTGAAGCGCCAGTCTCTGCGGGTTCACCTGGTCGTCGATGACCTGCGTCGTCAGGTTTTTTTGCACGGCCAGCTCTCTCAGCGCGTCTAGCCGCTGGTCTTCGATGCTCTGGCTGGCCTTCAAGATCTCTTTCGGAAGCGTCGCGCGGGCGTTCTTCAGGTTCACCTTTTCAATGTTGCCGGCCGCGTCATAAAAATATTCTATCAGGATCTCGCCGCCTTGATTGGTCACTTTCGAGGGCTTGTTGTTCTCGAACAACGTGACCGTGTGGTCCCCTTTCGTCTGCGTCTGCAGCTGGCCCGTGGCGGCCGTGTATTCCTGCGACAGGACGGCCGACGCTTCGATGACACCGCTTTTTGCGATCGACGCGTACGAAGCCTGCAGTGCAGGAGCGGCGGCCTTCTGGAAATACGGTTTATCGGCAACGAACGCCATGACGCCGTCGAGCGATGCGGCCGGCGCGCTTAAATTTGAAGGTGTGCCGGAAAGCAGGCGGCCTAGGGCGTCGAAACGGATCGTGCCTGGGTAGCCGGCAAGTGTGTAGCCGGTGATCTGATTGGAAGCGTTTTTTTGGGCCGTGAAGAAAAGGTTGGCCTGGTCGGCAAGCAAATATTGGATCTCATAAATGGCGGCGGCGGCGCTCGAGTTGCCGGAATTGCCGGAAGAATTGGAAAATCCGTGCGCTTCAGCCTTTACGGCGGTAACACCGGCGAGGTTCAAGTTATTCAACGTAACGATGCCGGAAACCGCGTAATAGGAGCCTCCGCCGTATAATTTGTTGGTCCCGCCGAAAGAGCCGGGCACGAGCTCCCACACGCCGTTCCGCAAAACCTTCACGTCGTAGTTGGCCTCGTAATCCTGGATGTATTGGCCGTTGGCGGCACCATAGGCCCACATCGAAAACGTGACCGACTGAAGCGTCTGGGCCTGCGAAAACGTGTGCGTGGACTCCACATTCCCGACGCCGCCGCTGTAATGACGGCTCGAGTCGTATTGCCACGTCGTGAAATCGCCGTCGAAACTCAAGCCCGGCGTGCCGCCGAGATAGGTGTGCGCGGTCTGCGCCTGGACTTCCTCGGGCGTCAGCGCGCCGTCCAGCTCGATCCCGAGGAGGGCGCCCTGCGCGTCGTATTTGAGAAGAGCGCTGCCAATTCGCACCCACGTCCGGATCACGGCGCCTGCCGCGTTGAAATCATACGCGTATTGGAACGTGTGGCCTTGGGCGTTCGTGACTTTGGAAAGCCGGCCCGCCTGATAATAATAATGCGTGCCGTCCGCGGCGATCTCTTCAAGCACGGCCCCGTCGCTGAAAACTTGTTTGATGCCCGAAGCAAACGTGACGGTCGCGCGCTGGAACGTGTTGTCCGCGTTCAGAACGACGTCGGTGATCAATGTGCCGTCCGGCAACCGGATCTTATCGATGTTCGAGTCCTTGGCGGCGTCGTAATACGCGGTGGATCCGTCGGTGAGAATTTTTTCAACGAGAGTTTCCTGCGCGATCTCTTCCCCATCCGCGCCGGACGCGTAAGCGTACGCGTATCTCTCCCGGTTTTTTTCCAAGAACAGAAGTTTCTGGTTCGGGCCGTAAGTCCGGACAGTGCCCTCTTCGTCGGTGACGACGGTGTTGGTGCCGGCGTAAGCGTACTGATAAACGTGAAGTGTCCTGCCGAGACGCGTGACCGTAACGCCGCCGATCCTTGACTGGGTGTCATAACGGTAAGTAGACAGCACGCTCAAGTTTTCGTCGAAAGATTCGAGCAACAGGCCGTCTTGGTAGGTCTTGAGCGTTTTCTCCTCCAAGTCCCTGATCTGCGTCGTCTCTTTGCCTTGGGCGTCGAAAGAGTACGTGTAAACGAAGGTCAGGACGCCGTCTTTGGTGATCTGGCGTATCTTGTCGTATTGATACGTGATCTCCAGCTCGTGGGAATTTTGCGAGTCCGGATAAAGCACCGTTTTCAGCAGATGGTTGGAGGCGTCGTAATACGACAGCGCGCTGCCCTGCGTGACGGTATAACTGCCGTCGGCGGCGTAACCGAAGACTTTCGCGGCTTCGCCGGACGGCGTGATGCTGGCGACGCGCTGATTCTGCGCGTAAGCAATGATCTCCGCGTTCTGCCGGACGATCTTCTTCAGATTGAAATCGCTGTCATATTCCATGCGGACGATGTCCTGGGCGGCGGGAACGATCGATTCATCCAGCACGGCAAGGATCGTGTCCGCTTCGTAATCGAAATGATAAATGATCTCCGCGGCCGTCGTCAGCTTCGAAAGGACGGACTTCAGAGCGGTGGTGTCGTAGTCGAAGTCCAGCGTGGATTCGTCGCCGCGTATCACACGCTTCAGGTGGCCATCCTCGTAAAAGCGCCGGTCGCCGTCCGCCGTGACGATCGTGGAATTCCGGACATTCCCGTCCTCGCCGAACACCATGTCATGGACTTCGGTGCCGTCATCTTTCAAGATAAAATCGATCGTGCCGTCGGGCTTGTAGAAGATCGTCGTGTCGGCGAGCTTCACCGAATCGATGCCGCCTTGCGCATCGTACTTCGTGGTGACGCCGCCTTGCACAAGGCTCGTGCCGAGCACGTTGCCGAGACCGCTTTCGGAAAAATCGAAGTCCGTCAGAGCGCCGGATGCATCGCGAGCGCTTTTCAGGGCGCCGTTTTCAAAATCGAGCACCGAGCCGTCCTTCTGACGTATCTGAGACAACGTGCCGTCCTGCTCGTACAAAAGATAGTCGAAGGAAACGGCGGCAGCCGCGTTGGGGTCAGGCTTCCTGGTATCGAGCGTCTTCTGCGAGACTGAGAAATGGGGCTGGGTCACCGAAAGCGTCTGCTTCGGCACGGTCACCGCGGGCTTCGTGAAAGACGGGAGGAGCTTCGTGAACGAAGTGTCTTTGCGCGTGAGCGTCAGCATCTTCTTGGTGATGGAGATCACGGGGCGGATGGTCGTCAGGGTTTTCTGCGTGACCGTGATGACGGGTTTCACGATGGATGTCAGATCTTTCTTCGTCAGAGTGAACGTAGGTTTAGTCAGGGTCAGTGTGCGCTTTTTAACGGTGGGGATCGTTTTTTTCACAGCGGTGACGGTCTTTTTCTCAAAGCCGGGAGATTTCAGCAAATCGCCTCGCGTCGTCAGCGCTGGCGCGCCGAGCGTCGAAACGGCGGGCGACGTCGGCAAAGTGTACGTATCGGCATGAAGAAGGTTGTCGTAAAATTCGCCGAAAAATCTCACGGGCGCTGCCAGAGCATCCTGCGAAAGGAATGGGGTCGCAGGTTTGGCCGAGCCGGTGGCGTAAAGATAAAGGTTGGCTTTGCCGTTTTCCATGCGGATCTCGACGGTCTTGTTGATGACGGAGGTTACGGGGTCCAGCACGGTCGTGACCACGGACGACCACTGTGCCGTCGCGGAGTCGTATTCCAGCTTGGTCAGAGTCCACTTCCCTTTTTCGTACATGAAGCGCAGCGTGCGCGAAATGGTGCCTACGGGCGCCTGCTCGACGGAATAAACGACGGTGTCCATGGTGGCGGAGCCAGCGCGCATGTCCGCCTTCATAGTGGTGTCCGAACGGAACGCCAAAGCCTGTTCCGTCGTGAGGATATCCCTTTTCTCGGCCGTGATGACACCGGTCGGACTCGTCACATAAGTGTAAAAAGAACGGGCTCCGGTGGACGTATTTTGGTCGATCGAGCGGAGGCCCGCATAGGGACCTGTGGTGTTGAATGTCGTGGAGATGTAGTTGGCCCATTGAATGTAGGAGATGACGCGGGAAGGCATCACGTATTCGTATCTCACGCCGGCCGTGGTCACGAACGCTTTCGTCGTGCCGATGTCATAGGTTGTGACAACGCCCGTCGGGCTCGTCGACTGGGTAAGCACCTTATTGTAAGGGTAAGTGTATTTGGTGCCGTCCGGCGTCGTCAGCACACAACTCCAGAGCGTGTTGTCGGTGCCCCACACTAGGCTCGTAAGGACGGACGCGTCCGCGAGCTTGATCTGCGAGATGGCTCCGGCGGCGAACGAATGCTGGATGTTCTGCAAGTCCGTGAGGATGCCGCTCTGCAGCTTGCCGTCGGCGGCCCAGACGATGGTCTTCAAGGACGAACCGTCGGGCAGCGTGATGGTGGTGAGCGCGTTGTTCACATAATTGAACTTGTTGCCGAGCGTGTCGGTCAGCACGTAATTGACGAGCGCGCCGGTCGTGGCATTCCAGGTGATGGCGGAAAGCACGCAGCCGTCGGCGAGCGTGACGGTAGAGATCACCCCGTTGACGAACGTGAACTTCTTGCCGGCCGTGTCGGTCAGTACCGTGTTTTGGACCTTGTTCGCGGCGTCCCAAGTGACGGCGGCAAGCGTCGAGCCGTCGGCGAGCGTCACGGATGCGATCTGGCCGTTGGCATAATTAAATTTGTTGTTGGCGGTGTCCGTGATCAGGGCGCTTGCGACCTGTCCTGCGGTGTTCCACACCACGGAGGTGAGCGTCGGACCGCTGGCAAGTTTGATCTGCGTCAGGGCGCCGCCTGCGATCGTAAATTTGTTATTCGCGGAATCCGTGATGAGGGCGCTCTGCAATTTTCCGTCCGCGGCCCACACGATGGTCTGTATCAGCGAGCCGTCTTTCAGCGTTCCGCTCGTCACGGCGCCGTTCACGTAATTGAGTTTGTCGCCGGACGGCAAGGTGATGAGCGCGGTCTTCACGGCTTTCGTGGTGGTATTCCATTGGATGCCCGTGAGAATCATGCCGTTCACGAGTTTTATCTGAGTGATAGTGCTGTTGACGAACGTGTACTGTACGCCCTGCGGGTCGGTCAAAAGCGCGCCTATCGCCTTGCCGGTGGCATCCCAGGTGATGGCGGACAGCGTCGTCGTGTCGGCGAGCTTGACCGTCGTCACGAGACCGTCCACGAACGTGAATTGATTGTTGAGGGTATCGGTGTAAAGCGCGTTCTGCACCTTCCCTGCCGCGTCCCAGATGATGCCCGTCAAAAGCGGGCCGGTGGAAAGCTTGATCTGCGTGATAACGCCGCCCTCGAACGTGTATTGATGGCCCTGCGCCGTGAGAAGGCCACTCTGCAGCGTGCCATTCGCGGCCCAAACAACGTTCTGAAGCAACGAACCATCGGCGAGATTGATAGAAACCAGCGCGCCGGCAGTGTAATTGTATTTATTGCCCTGAGGGTCGGTCAGAAGCGCGTTCTGCATCTGGCCTGCGGCGTTCCACGTGAGAGCGGTCGCGATTGTGTTGTCCGGCAGCTTCACTGACGTCACGGCGGCGTTAACCCACGTGAAAATGTTGCCCTTGGAATCGGTCAGGAGAGCATCTTTAACCGTGTTTTGCGCGGTCCAGACGATGTTCTGCAGGAAAGAACCATCCGCCAGATCGATGCGCGTAACAACGCCCGCGACGAACGTAAAACGATTGTTCTGCGGGTCGGTGTAAAGACAGTCTGTGATCTTGTTCTGCGCATCCCAGACAATGTTCTTGATCACGGCCCCGCCGGCGAGCTTAATCTGCAGGATGGTGCCGTTTTGAAACGTGTATTCATTGTTCTGAGCGTCGGTCAGAACGCCGTCCTTCACTTCGTCCTGGCCATCCCAAACAATGCTTTTCAGTGTCGTGCCGTCCGCTAGACGGATATTGGAGAGCATGCCGGCGGCGTAATCGAAGAAATTATTCTGAAGGTCTTTCAGCGTGCCTTCGGCGAACTGCCCCGCGCCGTCCCAGGCAACGGACTGAAACACCGCGCCGCCCGGAATTTTGACGGACGAGATCGTCCGGTTCGTGAACGTGTATACGTTGCCGTCGACGCTCTCCAACACCGCGTCGAGCGCCCTTCCCTCGGTGTCCCAGACGATGTTCTTCAAAACAGAGCCGTCTTCCAGCGTCAGCATGTTGCCTTCGAAAACGACTGGCCTCATCGTCACCTTGATCTTACCTTCAAAATCTTCCGTCTGGAACAGGATCTCAGATTGATCGGCGTTGGTGATGCTCTTGAGGATGCCGCCTTCATACGCGAGCCGGCGGCCCGAGACCTTATCGAGGACTTCTTTCAGCTTCCCCTGCGCGTCGTAAGTCGTTTTCGAAGCGGCGTTCTCAAGAATCGTCGACAACACCACGCCCTGCGCGTCTCTAATATAGGAATAAAGCGTTTCGATCCCGTCCCGCGAAATGGTCTTCTGGATCTGCCCGTTTTCATAAAAAACCTGCGTGCCATCGGGAGTTTGGTAGCCGAGAACTTGCCCGTTTTGAAAAATTTGGACGGAGCCGTCGGAAAGCCTTAAGTCTGCATTCTGGATGCTGCCAGCGCCGGTCAGAGTGATGTTGCGGAGCTGCGTGCCGTCGGTCCTTTGCACGGACTCGAGCTTGTCATCGACATAGCGCAGAATATCGCCGTTCTGGGTGGTGAGCGAGAAGTTGAGGGCCTGGAGATTCGCGAGCTCGTTCTGGTGGTCGACGGCGGACTGATTGCTGCCGCCCCCGCCCTCCTCTTCGCCGCCGGTGCGACGCTGGTCTTCAAGATCAAAGGCCGCTTTCGCGTCTAAAAGCATTTGCCGGGGATCAGCTGCGAAGAGGAGGTTGGACCAGGAAAAGGTAAGAACGAGAACCGATGAAACCGTTTTTAGAAAAACTGTATGACGCATCCGAAATCCCCTGATTTTTGAAAAATCTTTATAAAGCCGGACACAGTGTACGCAAGGCTACCTTACCAAGTGGGCATAGTCAATGGGAAATGAGAAAAAATAAGTCGAGTTATATACTGCTGTCTCAATACGCTTAAATGCAGCCAAACGGGCTTGAATTTACATTGGAAAAAGCGCATTTATCCTCCTGATATGAGCCAAACATACATCAGGATTTATTTATTGTCAATATTTATTTGATTTAAAATCATAATAAATTGCGGTCTACTTTGAAGGAATATATGGTGGGAAGTAGATTTATTTCTGCTTAGACCCGAACAACGCCCCGAGGCCGTCCGAAACGCCCCCAAGGACGGTCGAAGCCGTTTGGCCGAGGCCGGATGAGATCTTGTCTATTCCGAAGTCGGCGATGTTGATACCGGATTCGGCGAAGCCTTGCATCAGGTCGTTGATGCTGAAGTTGGCAAGCGCTTGCAGGGCCTGGTTGCGCAGTGCGGCCCGCATGATGATGGGCGTGAGCGCGCGGACGTCGTCGATGTTGCGGTAGGTCTCGTCGACGTTGAGGTCGAACTCGCGCGCGCTGCTCGCGTCACGGTAGACGACCTTGTCTATCTTGAGCTTCAGAAGGTCGATGCGGACCTTGGGCGGTTCCCCACCCTTCTTCTTGGAACCGGCAGGCTGGAGTTCTTTCAGGTTGAGCTTGCCGTCTTTGTTGCGCTCGATGACGAGTTTCGAGACGTGGAGGCGGACTTCGGTGAGGTGGGGCTTGCCGGAGAAAATGGAACTCGGCACGAGCGCCACGAAAAGCTCGGGGATCACGAGCATGACTTTTTCGGTGTAGCCCATCGGGTTGTAGAGCTTAAGACCCTTGATCTGGAAGGACCGGAGCCCCTTATCGGCATGGAAATTGCCGAGACTGAGGCGCAGGCCGGTCGCGGACTTGAACGCTTTCTGGACGCCGAACTGGATCAGCATGTTCCTGCCCAGAAATACCGCGAGCAGCACCAGGAAAAAACCACCGAGTACTATCAAAGCGATTTTTTTCATGACATCCTCCAAAAATGGCGGCTTCCAGGGCCGACGGTTCAAAAGCTCAGAAATTGGCTCCTTCTATTGTACTACCGCAGCTCCCTACCAGGCAACTAGATGCAAGCTTTCGCGCGATAAAACTAGGGGCACGGCCAGGCGCAGGGACCACAGGCAGGCGACCGCCAGCACGGCGACCGCTGCGGCCTTATAGGGCTTCTTAAGGCTCAGGACGGCGCCCGCCGTCAGGACAGCCAGGGCTGGGTAGCAGGGCAGAAGGTAACGGTCCTCGAGGCCGAGCGGCTTTGAGGTGAAAAGAAGGGCCGAGAGCGGGAAGAGAAACAGCACGAACCAGAGATGTAGCCGCCGTGTCTGGCGGCGCCAGGCCAGCAGGCCCGCCGCGAAATACGGAGAGAGGTATGCCAGGTCAAGCAGGTAAAAATACCAGGGCTTTGAGATCGACTGCAGCCACTCGAGCGAATCCTTGGCCGAGCCGGCTTCGGGGAAATACAGGGGTGTGCCGTATTTCCCCGCCACGATGGCGAACCAGGGCGCGACGAGCAGGAGCGCCGGCACCGACCAGAGGAAACGCGGCTTGCGGATGAAAAAAAGCGGCAGCGCGAACAGCGAGGACGTGCGCGTCAGCACGGCCAGGCCGAATAGGACACCGGAAAAAACCATTTCTGCCGGAGTCCCCTTCCCTTCCCGCCAAAAAAGATAACTCCAGAGGATCAGCGCGGCCGCCATCAGGTCCGACCATACCTTGAAAGACGCGACGAGAAATACGGGGCTCACCAGGCAGAGCAGCGCGGCCAGCAGTCCCGCGCGCGTTCCGAAATACCGCCGGCCCAGCCGGAAAACGCCGGCCAGCATTAGCACCGCGCACACCGCCGTCGGAAAAGCCGCGTAAACCTGCTCATAGCGAAAACCCGGCGCGGCGCTCCGCTTAAGGAGGAGAAAGTGCAGGGAGTGGTTCAGGACCGCGTGTGACGCGGCCAGCGCCATCGGGAAAAGCGGCGGGTTGAAATAAAGCGGCACGTCGTAGTAAACGGGCCCCGAGGCCTTGAGCAGCGTGAGCAGGTTGCCGTCTTCGCGGGCCTCGAGTTTCCAGAAATCCCCGGCGGGGTCGATGGAGATGCCGTGGAGGTTGTATCGGGTGAGGCCGGCGGCGGAGATTTTCGCGGCCAGCGCCGTGTAGATGGTTTCGTCGTCGCTGTCTTTCGAAAGCGACGCACCGGCAAAAAGGAAAGCGGCGAAAAGGGCCGCAAAAACACCGGTAAGGGCGAACCTCTTAATCAAACTGTCTTCGGCTGCGCAGCAGGTTCAGCCGCACGGCGGCCAGAAAAATGAAAAGGCAGCCGACCATCATGAAAAAAAAGATCTCGGAGAGGTATTTGAAGCCGGGATCGGGCACGAGGCTTCCGATATTGAGAAAGAAGAACGAGAGGAGGCAAAGCCCTATGGTCCACCAGTCCGAGAACTCCTCCCAGAGACACGCGTACGTCAGCGCCATCACCGGGAAGAACAGCGAGACGAAATTGAACGGCCAGCAATTGGGGTTGAAAAGCGCCACGCCGGCGAAAAGCGCCGCATAGGTCATGACCGGGG
>CAZCVC010000014.1:0-10280 GCA_964502045.1 uncultured Planctomycetia bacterium
TTATTCTTATCTGCTTTT
Source organism: uncultured Planctomycetia bacterium (assembly GCA_964502045.1). Classification (GTDB taxonomy): domain Bacteria; phylum Omnitrophota; class Gorgyraeia; order 2-02-FULL-51-18; family 2-02-FULL-51-18; genus CAMDWQ01. Next base: position 19 of record CAZCVC010000014.1, read on the forward strand.
CCATTTTTTCCCCAAGTTAAAAAAATTTATATTAAATTCTTTTATAAGTATCTAATTAAAGTAAGTATGCGTTATTAGCCCACCTAAAGCAATATGCAAACTTAATCATTTCTTATAATCAATAAGTTAGGTGAAATAAAATTTAGATTTATGCCTCTGGAGAAAAGAATCGAAGTTCCTGGAAGATCAGGCGGGTGTAATAACGCGCGTTCTTAAACGTAAGGCCAGCTGCTCTTTATGCCGCGGACCTTTTTCCCAAATCGTAAATTTTACCCCAAGGACCTGAGGCGATGAGAGGGGCTGTCGACTCCCAGGGACGGCTGGACGTCTTATAGTTTTCTTCCTCGATGCGGCCCCAGAATATATAACGGACGTCGAGTTCGCCCGCCAAAGCGCGCCATTGGGGGTCGCCCATCATCAATCGATTGACCTTTTCGGCCAGGCCCTTGCGTTCATCCGAATGGCCGCAAACGGAAAGATACCACGGATCGCCCGCCACGATCTTCCCCCCGGCGAACGTCACGAGATGGTTGTGCGTCGGAAAGACGGCGAAGCGGCCCTCGGCCGGCATGCCGCGCAGAGCCCAATGGATCTCCCTCACGTCGGCCGTCTCATAAAGAGCAGTAGGGCTGAACTTGACCGCTTCCTGGACCGCATAAACGGACCCGGAAAAAAACAACGCGGCGCACAGCATGTTCCGGGCCCAGACGGACCGCGGCGAAACGATCCTCCTCCATATATAAGGAAGCAGCAAGAGGTAGGGCCAGCCGTGAAATTTGAGCAAGTCCCAGCTATACCGGCCGTTCAGGAAAAGACAGAAAATAATGAAGGAAAAAAATGCCGGCACGACGAACGCAGCATCTTCGGAAAGGTCTTTGGAGGCATTCTTTTTGCTGCGGTCGAGGACCAGTAGGATGAAAGCACCGAACATCATTGGGAGAAACACGCCGAAGTTGACCAGCAGAGCAACGAAAGAGCTGAGCGTCTTCAACTGCCAATCCCAGGATATCCCTTCCGAAGCCCATGCCGTCATAAAACGTGTCATCAGAAAAAACGAGAAAAGAGCGGGCGCGGCGGAGAATTTAAAAAAATGCAGGAGCCGGCGCCGCTGCGCCGGCGAACCCGCCGCGGTCCAAAACGCCAGCAAGGCGGAGAGGTAAAGGAAAGTGACGATCTCGAAAAAAGGCATCGACGCGTAGATCAGCGCTTCCGCCCACAAAGGCAACGTCCCGGCGAGCCGGTCCGCACCATTTGAAAAAAACCGCCGCCGCCAGCAGATCAGAAGAAGGAGCCCTGCGGGATAGGCGTATAGCGCGGCGCGCTGAAGAACGAACCCGGTCAGCATGCTGCCCCAAGGGGTTTCGGACAGCGGCGCGAGGATGTTGAACGTCGTCAAGAACGCCAGGCCGGAGAGCCCCCCGGCAAGCGTAAAACCCGCCAGCGTAAACGCGCCGCCCCATGCCAGCAGAGCAATGCCGACCACGACGCAGCTGATGAGACCCGTCCACAGAACGCTTTTGACTATGTCGGCGCCAGCCATCACCGCGAGTGCATTGAATAGATCCATGCCGTAAGGCCGTGACAAACGCTCGCCCGCAATGATCGGGTTCTCCGGCCAAAACCGGCAGCCGTCCGCCAGATGCTGGATAAGGGAGAGATGATACGACAGCTCGCCGGAACCGCTACGAAGCGCGTATAATCTTCCCTTATAAGCGAATAACATCCAAAAAATTATCTGATATACGATGATCGCGAACGCGACGACCGCGGCCCAGGACCAGAATCCGAATTTGGCCGGCCGCGACAAAGCCGGCCGGCACTGAATGAAAGCCGCGGCTGCGGCGGCCGCTCCGGCGGCGAGACTTATCCAAGCGATAGCCGGCGTCAGATGACGGAAAAGGAGTCCCAGCGTCACCGCAGCGGAGACCGAGGCGGCGACGGCGCAAACGGCGGCTGCCAGCCACTTCATGGGGCGCTCCCCTGCTTGTCAGGCATGAGCGTCCGCTTCGGATCCGGGATATATTCTGGTCTCCGTTCCGGAAATACTTTCTTGAAGGTGTCGTATTTCAAATACATCTTCGCTTTCGGGCCCGTCTGCCACAGGGTAACACCGTCCCGGAAATAGGGGCCTCCGAGCTTGCTTTCGATAGATGGGGCCGATTCCTCCTTCACGAGCACGTAATCGAGGTCGATTGTCAGCGCGCTTTGGTCGAGATCGTGGACGATATTTGTAAAATCGTTCGTCTGCCAGTAATAGGTAAAGTTCAGCCAGCCCTGCACATAACCGCGTATCCGGTAAGCGGACGGATCGATGGCCGCGAGCCGGAAAAGAGGCTTCACGGTTTTATGAAAAACTTCGGCGGGCGTCTGTGAATGGTAAAAGGGCTCCCGAGCGTAGTCCTCACTCGGGAAAAAGCTCACTCGAATCGCGAAAGCAGCCGAAACCAGGAGCGGCACGGCCAAGAGACAGCTGCGCTGGAGCATGTTCAGCCGGTAAACGGCGAGGCGCCGGTAAAAGGATTGGAGGATCGTTCGCGGCCACGGGGCCTTGGGCCCCGAAGGGGCTTTTAATTTCAAAAAAAGATCGGCCGCGCTGCCGAAGAGAACCAGCATCGGCCAAACGAAATTGGTGCAGAGCCAGGGCGTCTTGTATGGGATGGCGCTGTAGACCGCCAGGGAAAAGAGCCCGTAGAGCGCCAGCCAACGGACGTAAAGAGGACCCGGCAGGAAGGCGTAGAAAAGCATGGCGAGGAGGCCAATCACGCCGGCGGGTTCATGCGTCATCAACAGTTTCAACCAATAGTTGGGCGGCTGAGTAGAGATTTCGGTCCCAATCTTACACGACGCCAAAAAAGACTTGAAGAACTCCGGGATCCCTGGGAAATTCCGAAACATTCCTGAATATAGAAGGACGACAATAAAGAGACAGCTCAGCACGACCAGACCGAACTCGCCCGGAGTCCATTTTTGCGGGGCGGGAAACCGATCTTCTTTGGCCGCCGTGGATCGAAATACCCAAAGGTAGCCCGTCGCCGCGACCATCCCCGCGACGTTGATCACGAAAGTTTCTTTGAGGACAATCATACCGACGAGACCGAAACCCGCATACCAGAGGTATTTGGATTTGCCCTCCTTCCAGAGCCCGAAGAACCCCCGGATGATCAGGAGCGAGAAGAAAACCATTCCGATGTCGTTGTCAACGAAGCGGCTGAAATAGACGAGGGCCGGCGAAACGGCCATCGCCAGGGCCCCCAGGAGCGCCGCGCGGCGGCCGATGTAACGGCCAAAGCATGAGACGAGATAGGTATTGAGAAGGCCCAACAAGGCGATGGGCAAGCGCAAGACCCAACCGTCTTTTCCGAAAAGGCTTACAAAAACGAAATAAACGTAAAATTGAATGGGGCCGTGATAAGCTTTGGAATTGTACTTATAAACGCCATTGACCAGCATCTCTTCGAGCTCAAAACCGTGGCCTCCCTCGTCCTGGTGTAAGACGCGCCTGCCCAGGTCAAAGAGCAGCACTGCAGCAGCCAGCAGCAGAATAAAAAAAAGCGGCCAGTCGAATTTTTTCAGGACCGCGGACCGCGGATCCTCTATTCTGAGCGGCGGAGCCGCCGTCGGTTTCATGAAATTGTCCCCTTATTTCGGCAGCGGCACATTTATGCGTCCTCTAAATTTTTCAGTATTAATTTGGCGATGAAACCGTTGCCCTCTTGGGACATGTGCGACCACACATAAAGAGCTTCGTAAGCGGGGGGTGTTTTCGCGATGGCCGCCGTCTCTTCGCGCGTATCGATAAATTTTATGCGCGACGTTCCCGAAAGCACGCAGGCCTTCAGCCTTGCGAGGCCCGCGATACTGTCCGGCGCGGCGTATTCGCCCTTCAGGTATTGGAAAACCACGTAAACTTTCAGGTCGTTCTCTTTGGCCAGGCGCTCGAGCTTGCGAAGCAGCAGGCACGAGATTCTTTCGTCGTCGGCACCGTTTCTTTCGTGATCGTCCCATCCCTGCAGTCCTTTCAGCCAATATGCCTTATGTTTGGCCATCATCAGTTTATGGACCAGAAGGCTGTGGCCCAGCACTTTCCGGACCGGGTCGAGGCGGAAAACATCGGGCAGCGGCACGGGGACGTTCTTCAGGGTCAATTCATCGCCGTTCATTTCATAGTAAGGTTTGTACGCGTTGTTTCGCCTGACCATCGCGCACCGGTTCACGTCGTCATATATCAGAGAAAAGATCAGCACGCCGGGCTTGTATTTCTTGACCAGCATTTCGGCCCTCAGATAGACCTGATCGATGCCGTAGGCAAAAACGCCGCCGTTGATGACTTTGCGGCCGGACAAGGCTTCCAGCTGCGACGGCCAAGTCTGCTCGTCGGAGACCTCGTCGCCGAACGTGAAAGAGTCTCCGACGGCCAGGATCGCGGGTCCGGGTGCCGGATCCGCGCCGTTGACGCCGTTGGACCGGATGCCATCGTCCAAGAGCGTCACGTTCGTGCGCCAGAAATTCATGGTCGGCTTGCTGTGAAAGTTGGCCTTCGGGACCCATCCGAGCAGCGGGTGGTAATCGCTCGGCTGCCCGCTCTGCAGCAGCGTCCTGTCCTTGGAAATAAAATTGGTCAGTTCGAAGCAGCGCTCGTGGAACCGGACGCCAAGTTCGAGCGCGAGGAAAACGAAGGCGGTGCTGACGAAGGCAAGAGACAGGTTGAGGAAAAAGTCTCTGAAATCAAAGCTCTTTTTTTTTGGAACGCGCCTAGGTCTTTTTTTGGTGGGACTCATTGTCTCCCCTATCCGAGCAGCACTTTGGTACCTTCAAAATCGAACTTGAAACGTACCTCTTCCAGACCGGCTTTTGCCATCGCCTTGCGCAGGCGCGCATGATTTTCGGCGTAAAACAGGAGGAAACCTCCGCCTCCGGCTCCGATCAACTTCCCGCCGATCGCGCCGTTGTTCCTTCCGAGCTTATACCATTCGTCGATCTGCGGATTGCTCATCCCTTTCGAACGCTTTTTTTTGTGCTCCCAATGCTTGTGAAGCAGCGCCCCGAAATCGGAGCAGCGCCCTTCCTCGAGCGACTTGCGGCAGCGCTGCCCGATCTCTTTCGTGAAGTGCAGGTTTTCTATCATCGCCTTGTCGCTCTTATTGCTGCGCGTGTTCTGGTCCTTCAAGATCTCCCCCGCCCTGCGGACGAAGCCCGTGAAAAACAGCATCAAGTTGCTTTCCAGGTCGTTCAGCGTCGGCATCGAGATCGGGAGAGGGAACGCGTTGACGCTGTCATCGGCATGAAAATCGAAACACGTGATGCCGCCGTAGGCCGCGATGTATTGGTCCTGCTTTCCCACCGGTTCATGCAGCTTATTGATCTCGATCTCGCAGGCCAATCGCGCCAGGTCGCTGGGAAGGATCATGCGCCGGCGGTGGGCGTAAAGCGCTTTCAGAAGCGCCGTCGTAAAACTGCCCGAGGAGCCGAGGCCCGTGCCCGACGGAATGTCCGCCAGCGTCGTGATCTCCACCTGCGGCGTTTTGAACTTCAGCATTGAGAGCGCTTCGCGAATGATCGGATGCTTGACCTCGAGTATCTGGTTCACGCGCTCCAGCTCCGAGTACTTGAGATAGATGCCCGGAGTAAAGGGCCGCATGACCGAAACGTAGACGTACTTGTCGATGGCGGCAGAGATGACGAAGCCGCCGTATTCCCGGTAATAGGAAGGCAGGTCGGTGCCTCCGCCTCCGAGCGATATCCTCAGCGGACTACGGGCTATGATCATACCCTGACTCCTTTTCTATTTCTTCGACGATCTTCAGCGCGGCCCGCGCGTCGGCAAGACCGGCGGAGGGACGGCGTTTCAAACGGATGTCTTCAATGAATTCGGTGAATTCCGACTCCCAGGACGCGTCGCCGCCCGGAAAATCCCAGACGGTCGTCTCGGGGACGCCCATTTGCGGCAGCATTTTATAATACGTGAGTTTTTCGGGGCCATAGCTTCCGCCGAGGCCGTCCACCGCGAGCTTCGCGTTCTTTCCGTAGATCTCGAAAGAGAAAAGGTTCTTCCACTCCGTGCAGCTGACGTGCAGGAAAGCGGTCTTCTCGGCCGCCGTGCGCAGCATCAGAAAAGCGTTATCGTCCACGGGCGCGTTCCAGAAATACGTGCCGGCGAAACCCGAGACGCGGCTGAAATCGCCTAAAAAACAACGCGCCAGGTCGATCAGATGCGTCCCTTGGTCGATCAGCTCTCCGCCGCCGGAAATACGCGGGTCCATGCGCCATTCCTTCTCGTAGCCGACGCGGCCGCCGTGGCCGTAGCGCCCGCGCACGAACATCATTTCACCGAGAAGCCCTTCGTCGAACATTTTACGCGCTTTCACGAATGCCGGATGATACCGGTGATTGAAACCGACGCGGACGCGGACGTCCGTTTTTTCGGCGGCGGCGATCAGCTCGTCGAGCTCCCGCACGGAGCGCGCGGCCGGCTTTTCTACCAGCACGTGCTTTCCGGCGCGGATCGCGCTTATCGAAATTTTCGTCAAAGAGTCGTTCGGCGTCGCAACGATCACCGCGTCCACGTCCTGCCGGGCGATGACCGCCTGGATGTCGGAGCAGACCGCCGCGCCGTGCGCCGATCTTGCCAGCGCTTCCGCGCGCGCGACGTCAATGTCGGCGCATGCGACCAGCTTCGCGCCGGCGAGCGCCTTAGCGCGCTTGTTTCCGATAAGGCCGCAGCCGACGATGGCGACGCGGAGCGGGTTCATTTCTCCCCCCAGGCCCGGCTGCGGTCCTTCGGAACGATGCGGCGCAGCGTATAAATATCCGTTTTCTTCATGTCGTCCAAATGCTTGGGCAATTCTTCCCAAGGGTCCCAGACGGCACTGATCAGCTTGCCGGTGATGCCGTCGCTTGCCTTCGACGCGAGGAACACGCAGAGTGCGGCCCCTTTTTCCGGCGGCGTGCCGCCGTCCGATTTCTGTTTCAGCGACAGTTCGAAATAAGATTCGCCCACTTTCGCCGGACCGGCCTCGAGGATGTCGTCCAAAAGGCGCGTGTTGACCGCACCGGGCGCGACGGCGTTGACGTCGATGCCGAATTCCCTGACCTCTTCCGCCAGCGTTTCGACAAAACGGACGATCCCTGCTTTCGAAACGGCATAAGCGCTGAGGCAAGGCATCGGTTTCGTCGCGCCGCCGCCGGACAACTGTATGATCTTTCCATGCCGGTTCTTTTTGAAGTGCGGCAGCAGCGCGCGGCACATCAGCACGGAGCCGAAAAGATTGATCTCGATCGCCCGGACCCACTCCTCCCAGGATATTTCTTCGAGAAGACCTTTCGGGCCGTGAATGCCGGCGTTATTGACGAGGATGTCGATGCGCGAAAAAAACGAGACCGCCTGCTCGGCCAGCCGCGCAACGTCCTTGGAGCTGGAAACGTCCGCGGCCCAGATCTCGATCTTCTGCCCCGAAGAAGCGAATGCCCCGAGCTGCTGTTTGGCGGACTTAAGCTTGTCCACGTCCCGGGCGCAGAGCAAAACATCGGCGCCTGCCTCCACATAGCTTTTCGCGATGGCCAGGCCCAGCCCCTGATTGCCGCCGGTGATGACGGCCGACCTTCCGGCGAGGGGTTTCATTTGGATCTCGCTCCGGCACGCTCCTGCAAAAGCCACGCGTTCGCCCGCAGATAATCCAGCGTCATCAAGACGCCCTGCTCGATCGTATATTTCGGTTTCCAGCCCAAGGCCCGGATCTTTTTCGTATCCAGAAAGATAAATGGACTGTCGCCGATCCATCCCCGCTCGCCGCCCGAATAGACAAGTTTCGGCGCTACGCCGAGATGCCGGGCGATCCAGCCGATGGAATCGTTCACGCTGCAATAGTGGTCGGTGCCCAAATTGAAGATGTTCACTTTTCCGCGGGCCTTTTCCGCCGCGGTAAGCATGGCGTCAATGCAGTCCCGGACGTGCAGATAGGATTTGCGCTGGTTGCCGTCCCCCAGAACTTTCAGCACGGAAGGGTCCGATTCGAGGCTTCGGTAGAAATCGAACACGTGCCCGTGTGTGTAACGTTCTCCGAGGATAGAAACGAAGCGGAAGATCCAGCTCTGAAAGCCGAACCCTTCGCAATAGGCCTGGATCATGCCCTCGCAGGCCAGCTTCGAAGCGCCATACAGCGAGGTCTGGACTGGAAAGGACGCGGACTCCGGCGTCGGAAAAATTTCCGGCTCACCGTAGATCGAGCCCGTGGAAGAAAAAGCGATCTTTTTAACGCCGTTCGCCCTCATGGCCTCGAGAACGTTGAACGTCGCGACGGTGTTCTGCTGCAGGTCCCTTTCCGGGTGGTCGGTCCCGAACCGCACGTCCGCGTTGGCGGCGAGATGGAATACGAAATCGGCGCCCTTCATGGCTTTCACGAGCGAGGGCGCGTCCAGCGTGTCGTTCCGGAAAAACGAGAACTTAGGCGACCGGGACGCGCCGGCCAGGAATTTATCGAAGCCGGTGCTGAAATTGTCGTAGACGGCGACTTCGTGTCCGTCCGCCAGCAGGCGGTCCGTCAGATTGCTTCCGATGAAGCCGGCGCCGCCGGTCACGAAAAAACGCATCACTTCTCCTCGAAACCGGTTTCGTCCTCGACGATGAAGATCGGACGGCGTTGGATGCCGTCATAAACCCGCGCGAAATACTCGCCGAAAACGCCGAGGCTCAGCAGCTGGATGCCGCTCAGAAAGGATATCAGGATGACCAAAGTCGGATTGCCCCAGAGGATCGTGACGTTGAGCATCTTCAGCACGAAGTACGTGAAGCCCAGCATGAACGAAAGCGAAGAGATGACGACGCCGAGAATGGAGATCAGATGCAGCGGATACTTCGAGAAACCGAAGAAGCCGTTGGCGCCGATGCGGATCGACCCGAACAAACGGTTGTAATTGCCCTTGCCGCTATGCCGCTCGTCGCGTTTGTAGAGAATGCCGGTCTGTTTGAACCCGACGTAGGCCACGAGCCCCCGCAGAAAATTATCGTGTTCCTTCAGTTTTTTCAGCTGTTTCAGGACCGGGCGGCTCATCAAACGGAAATCTCCGGTGTTGCGCGGAATCTCGACTTCGGCGATGTTGTTGATGAGCTTGTATCCGATAAAGGCGACGAAGCGCTTGATCAGCGTTTCCCCCTGCCGGCTCGAACGCTGCGCGTAAACAACATGGTATCCCTCGTTCCTCCATTTGGCGACCATACCCTTGATGAGTTCCGGCGGGTCCTGCAGGTCCACGTCGATGACGACGCAGGCGTCGCCGGTGCAGTAATGGATGCCTGCCATCGTGCACGCCGGCTGGCCGAAGCGGCGCGACATTTTCAGCAGTTTTACGCGGCTGTCCTTCTCGTGCAGGCTTCGGATGATCTCCTCGGTGCGGTCGGGACTGGGGTCGAGCGTAAAGATAATCTCGTAATCGCAGCCGAGACCGTCGAGCACGCCCTTCATACGCGCGTAGAACGGGAGGACGTTGTTCTCCTCCTTGTAGACGGGGACGACAATCGAAAGCTTGTAGTTCTCGGTCATCGAATCTGGTTCACAATCAGATGAGACAGCACCATCTGCCATCCTTCGGCATGCGGCGTGATCGCGTCCTTGTTGACGACGGGCACCAGCACGCAGGCGTCGGAGAGCTTGAGCGCCATGCCGCCGTCGCGGCTCACGATGGAAATAACGCGCGCGCCGGTTTCTTTCGCGTACTGCATCGCGAGCACGAGGTTCTTCGACGTCGTTTCGGAACCGCCGCCGACCGAAAGCACGAATACGGCGTCTTCCTTGCGCAGCTTCGATGTCCGCAGCCATTCGCTGAAAATGTATTCGAAGCCCTTGTCGTTGGTCCAGGCGGTCAGCTCGGAAACGTTGTCGATGGGGCTGTAGGTCTCGATGTTGGCGATCTTGCGGAAATCATTGACCATGTGTGAGGCGTTGCCGGCCGAACCGCCGATGCCGAGGATGAAAAGCCGGCCGGCCTTGTCCTTGACCGATTGGATGATGCCGACCATTTGAGCGATCTTCTGCCGGTCGATCGTCTGCACGATCTTGGCGGTTTCTTCCAGGTACTTATCGACAGCATCCATGGGCGTCTCCTCAGCAGTTCAGTTTGAATCCCGACGACGTCGCGTCGTCGTAGAACATTTTCACGGTGTCGGTGGAAAGCTTGTCAAGGTCGTAGCCGACCATGCTCACCTTCTTCAGGATGTCCGGCGGAACGGTCACGATGTCACAGCCGGCCTCGTCGGCCTGAAAGATGTT
>CAZCVC010000014.1:10290-12723 GCA_964502045.1 uncultured Planctomycetia bacterium
GAGCAGCTGCATGCCCTTGTGCGCGGCGCACAGTTTCTTCGCCTCTTTCATCGCGGGCATCGGGTCGACGCCGGTGTCGGCGATGCGGCCCGCGAACACCGATACGACCGACGGCGCGCCGCCCGCCAGCGATTTCACGACGGTCTCGACCTGCGACTTCGTGAGGATGGCGGTGACGTTCAGCTTCACGCCGGACTGCGAGAGCTCGCGCACGAGCGAGGCCGTGCTCTCCTTCTTCGTGTTCGTAACGGGGATCTTCACGTAGACGTTCTCGCCGAAGCCTTTCAGGCGCATCGCCTGCTTGCGCATTTCGGCGATGTCGTCCGAAAAAACCTCGAACGAGATCGGGTGCTTGCCGACGATCGGCAGAACTTCTTTGATGAAAGTTTCGTAATCGGTGACACCGCCCTTTTTCATCAGCGAGGGATTGGTCGTGAAGCCCTTGATATACGGCAGGGAGATCATGGACTTGAAGTCCTCCATCTTCGCACCGTCGGAAAATATATGTACTTTCAGGTCCGAAATCGTCTTCATTTTGCCCCCTGGGTGGCGCTAAGCGCACTTTCAAGAAAACTAATTGTTTTTAATTAATAATTACTTTTTATACTTGATATTCTACATTAGTTACTACAAATAATCAAGTATGGAAATCATGAATTACATAACTTATTTAAAACAATAGATTTATGTAATATGGGTGGGTAAAATGGCTATTTTTCAGAAACGAGCCCGGACGGCCCCCGTCTGATTTTTTTTGGCACGTCCAGTCCATAAATATGCCGCTTTAGAAGCGGGTCGGGCTTGGGGCCTATGGTCTGCCGCACGTGATACAGGTCCGCCCGGATCACGCGGGACAAACCCTGATGCGTCCTGTTCCATTCCTGGCAGAAGTGTTTCACGAAGAAGGCGCGGGTGAACTCCTTTCCTCTTCCGTACAGCTGAGTGTGCTGCACGTAAATGCTGAACCTACCGTTCCTGTAGGCTTTACTGAACTGCGGAGGGCATTCCCAGTTCACCGGCCCGTTCTGCAGGATGTCGTACTCGGAGCCGTCTTCCATCTTACCCACGAGCACGAACCAGACGTTGGTTTTGGGGGCGCCGCCCTCGAATGCAAACATGCGCCAACCCTCCGAATTTTTGACGATCGCCTGGCTCAGCCGGTCCAATGTCTTCGGCAACGCAAAGCGCTTGTCGTACGATTCCAGGTTCAGCCAAAGATTGAATACCGTGAAGAAAAGCGCCGCGTAACTTAAAAAAAGGCGCAGCGGCATCTCGAACCTGCCCTGCTCCGGCACGGGCCCCAGGATGGCCGGACGCGTCAGAACGCTCCGGAAAAACTTGCCCGCGCGGCGCATCGGCTGAAAGCGGGCGGCGAAATCCCACCAGGACGACGGCACGAACGGCAGGATGCCGGCGGTGCTGGCGAACGGGAACGCTAGCAGAGACATTGTCGTGAAAAGCCCGCCTTGCAGGGCGAAGAAACCGAGCAGCGCCGCGGTCCTGAAATAGGCGGTGTACCAGGGCACGAAAAACAGGATAGGTCCGAGCCCTTCGAGCACCAGCGTGGCATAGTTGAGCAGCACGAGCAAGGGCTCGAATCGCAGTAAAAAAGCTGCGGCCGGCGTGCCGGTGCCGGCTAACTGAAGCGCGATCTTGACCCCTTCCCCGCTCGCCCATACGGGAGACCTCATCTTGAAAAGGAAAGTAAAAAAGTAGACGTAGAATAGGACCATCATAACGCCGAGCGTGGCGAAGCTGCACGCCATTTTTTGACCGTTGCCGGGACGGGCGTCCCAGGCGTATTTGTCCCCGAGAGGCAGGAACATGGACATGAAGCAGAGATGCCGCATGACTGTGTCGCCGCCGATGAGGCAGTAGGGATTGCGCACCTGCACCGACATCACGAACAGCCACATCCAGAAGCTCGCCCACCGCGTCTTCCATCCGACGATGAAGCACAGGCACGCAAGCACGGCCAGCGCGAACAGGATGGCCGTGACCGCGACCGTATCGTTCAGCAGAAATATGGAAGAGACCCAGAGGCCTTTGATCTGTGCGTAAAATATCTTTGCTGGCAGGAAGCCTTCATTGGTATACAGCGAGCGCAGGTTGATGATGTTGGTGTAAAAGCCGTAGAGAACGGTCAGGCCGAGGCAGACGCGGAAAAGCGCCAGCGTGCGCAGATCGATGCTGAATAAGGTCTGGAACAGGCTCTGCTTCAGGCGCTTCAATCTGCTCTTCCCTTTCTTTGTGCGGACTTCCTTTCAAGGGTGTAGAGAAGGGTGGGCCGGATCGGTCCCGGCTCGGGCAGGATCTTCCTCGAAACGCGATAGAAATCCGCTTTCTCCGCGCGTCTGCCCCGAAAGAGCTTGCCCTTGTGATCCTGGTTCCAATCAAGCTGAAGATAACGCGTAAAACCCTCCCGGCTAAAAT
>CAZCVC010000015.1:0-12706 GCA_964502045.1 uncultured Planctomycetia bacterium
ATTAGCATATAACTATAAATACATAGAAATGGAATATTGCCTGGACTACCTCTTAACTGAAATTTATCGCTTATGGATGCCATTTTTTGGTATATCATAGAGCTTTGAAATCGGACCAAAAAAAGGCATCGGATGAACCATCGCGTCGTCATCACGGGGATCGGGTGCATCACGCCCTACGGCGAGGGTGCCGATATTTTTTTCAAAGGCATCGCTTCTGGGCTGCCTGCGCTGAAGGCCCCGTCGCTTTTCTCCGACCCTTTGCTCGAATGCCAGGTCGTCGGTGAAGTGCCGGACTTCAGTCCCGAAAAATTCGTGTCTGCCAAAGACTTAAAGCGCGTGCCGCGCATCGTGCCGATGGCCGTCGGCGCGGCCCGCGAGGCGCTGGCGTCGGCCGGCATCGACACCGCGTCGCTCGACGAGGACGGAAGGCGCAGGATCGGCGTCATCATCGGCACCGGCGGCGGAGGCATCGAATTCGCCGAGCGGCAGTACGAGGAATTCTTCGCAAAAAATAATACGCGCCACGTGACGCCCTACTGCGTGTCCTCGTCGCTCGTCGGCATGCTGTCGAGCGAGATCTCGATCGCGCTGGGACTTCACGGCATCAGCCACGTCATTTCGACCGGATGCACGTCGTCGACCGACGCGATGGGCTACGCCTACCAGATGATACGCTCGGGCCAGGAGCCGATGCTCTTGACCGGCGGCGCCGAGGCCTGCATCACGCGCGGCCTCATGGCCGGCTTCTGCCAAATGCGCATCGTTTCGACGCGCTACAACGCCGAGCCGGGCCGCGCCTCAAGGCCGTTCGACAAAGACCGCGACGGCTTCGTGCTGGCCGAAGGCGCCTGGCTTTTCGTGATGGAATCGCTCGAGAGCGCGAAAGCGCGCGGCGCGAAGGTTTATGCGGAGATCACCGGGTACGGGTCCACCTGCGACGCATACCACCGCGTCGCGGCCAAGCAGGACGGCATCGAACCGGCGCGCGCGATCACGCTGGCGCTGACGCGCGCGAAGATCGCGCCGGAGGCCGTCGATTGCATCCAGCTGCACGGCACGAGCACGGCGATGAACGACGCCGTCGAAACGAGGGCTGTGAAGATCGCGTTCAACGGCAGCGCGAGATCGGTCTCGACGACGGCGCTGAAATCCCTGATCGGCCACGCTCAAGGGGCCTGCGGCGCCGCGAGCGTGCTGTCCGGCATCTACAGCCTCGAAAACCAGTTCATCGCGCCGACGGCCAACCTCGAAACGCCCGACCCCGAATGCGACCTCGACTACACGCCGAACGAAGGACGGAAGAAAAAAGTGCGGCGCGTGCTCTGCAACACGATCGCGTTCGGCTCGAAAAATTCCGCGATCGTACTCGAAAAGATCTAGTGGCCGGAGTGGTACGGTAGGTTATTGAGGATAGCGTAAGCGCGGTACATCTGTTCAGCCGCGATCACGGCGGCCAGTTCGTGCGGGTATGTCATCGGGCCGAACGACCAGAGAAGGTCGGGCGCCAGCCTCGCGACGTCGGCCGCCGAAAATCCGTCGGCGGAGCCGATGCCGATCTGAAGTTCCTTCACCCCCGAATTGCGCAAATTCTGCACGGCCGCCGCCAGTTCTTCCGACGATAGCAGCTTCGCATTTTTCGCCGTATGGCAGAGCCAAAGCTTCGCGCCGGGCTTTTTCTCCTCGAGCTTCGAGATCTCGCATCCGTCGAATTTGTCGAGGCGCGAAACGAATTCCGCGAACGTTTCGCCCAGTTGCGCCGATTTGAAAGCCTTCCGGGCGTTGGGCGGCGCCCAAGCCAGGCCGAAACGGATCTTCACGCGGCCCAGTGTCTCGAGCGGCGCACCGCCTCCAGCCAGCGCGCGTAGAGTTTTTCGCGGTCCTTGAAGCGCGGGTCGGGCTTGAACGTTCTGTCGACCGCGCGCAGGCGGTTGAATTCGGCCGCATTTTTCCAGAACCCCACTGCCAGTCCCGCGAGACCCGCGGCGCCGAGCGCCGTCGTCTCTAGAATTTTCGGCCGTTCGACGCAAATGCCGAGGATATCGGCCTGAAACTGCATCAGAAAATCGTTGGCCGCGGCGCCGCCGTCGACGCGCAGCGTCCGGAAGCCATGCCCGGTGTCCTTCTTCATGACTTCCATCACATCGCGCGTCTGGTACGCGATCGATTCGAGCGCGGCGCGTACGAAATGCGCGCGCGTCGTGCCGCGCGTGATGCCGAGAAACGTGCCGCGCGCGTTCGGATCCCAATAAGGAGCGCCGAGGCCGACCAGCGCCGGAACGAAATAGACGCCGTCGTTGGACTCAAGCGACGCAGCCAGGCGCCGCGTGTCTTTCGCGCTTTGGATGATCCCAAGCCCGTCTCGCAGCCACTGCACGGCCGCGCCGCCGATGAACACGCTGCCCTCGACCGCGTATTCGGTGCGTTTGAGCGAGCCTGTCGACCAGGCGACCGTCGACAGAAGGTTTTTCGAAAAACGCGGCCTCTTCCCCGTGCTTTCCAGCATGAAAAGGCCGGTGCCGTACGTGTTTTTCACGACGCCCGGCTCGAAACAGCCCTGCGCGAACGACGCGGCCTGCTGGTCGCCGATGATGCCGGCGATCGGCAGCGCCGTTCCGAAAAGCTTCGCGTCCATCCGCGCCGAGATCCCGCTCGAAGGCACGACTTTCGGCAGGATACCCGCGGGCACGCGGAAGATCCGGCAGAGCGAGGCGTCCCATTTCAAGGTTTTCAGGTTGAACAGCATCGTGCGCGAGGCGTTCGAGGCGTCGGTGACGTGCGCGGCGCCGCCCGAGAGCTTCCAGACGATCCAGCTGTCGATGGTGCCGGCGAGGAGTTGTCCGCGCGCGGCTTTTTCGCGGGCGCCTTTCACGTGATCGAGGAGCCAGGTCAGCTTGCTGGCGCTGAAGTACGCGTCGAGAAAGAGCCCCGTTTTCGCGTGGATCGTCCTTTCAAGTCCCTTTTTCTTCAGCGCTTCGCAGAACGGCGCGGTGCGGCGGCACTGCCAGACGATTGCGTGATGCAGGGGCTTTCCCGTTTTTTTGTCCCAGATGAGGACCGTCTCGCGCTGGTTAGTGATGCCGATCGCGGCGACGTCCGACGGTTTTATTTTCCGGAATGTGTGCGCGAGTACGTTCTTCACGCTGCGCCATATCTCTTCCGGGTCGTGCTCGACCCAGCCGGGCTTCGGAAATATTTGAGTGAATTCCTCGTACTGGCTCGAAACGATGCGCTGTTTTTTGTCGAACACGATCGCGCGGTTGCCGGTAGTGCCTAGGTCGAGCGCCAACACGTATTTTGCCATCAGTAATCGATCCCTTTCTGGGCCTGGATGCCTTGGCGGAACGGGTGCTTCACTTCCCTCATTTCTGTCACGAGATCGGCGCGCTCAATAATTTCCGGTTTCGCGCCGCGTCCCGTGAGCACGAGGTGCGTTTTTGCCGGTTTTTTGTCGATGATCTCGAGCACGTCGGCGAGGTCCACGAGCCGCACGTCGAGATAATCGATCGCGTACAGGATCTCGTCGAGCACGACGACATCGTAAACGCCGGAAAAAATTTTCTCCTTCGCGAACGCGACGGCCTCCTCGGCCGATTTACGGTGTTCACTGAGCGGTTTTTTGTCGCCCATGATCTTCACGAAGCCCTTGCCGAGCTGCAGGATCTCGAGGTTCGCGTGCGCTTTGGCGCTCTCAAGCTCGCCGAACACGATGGGCCAGTCGCCCTTGAAAAACTGCACGATGAGCACGCGCTGGCCGTGGCCGAGTGCGCGGAACGCGGTGCCGAGCGCCGCCGACGTCTTCCCCTTGCCCTCGCCGGTGTACACGATGACGAGGCCGCGCGCGTCAGGCGGCTTTGTCAAAGCGCTCCAGCAGGCGGCGGATCACGCGGTCGTTGGCGGGCGGAAATTTGAAACTTTTTAGGTCGCTCAGGTCGGCCCACTGCGTTTTCTGGCAGTCGATCGCGCACGGCTCGCCCGAGATCAGCGAACAAA
This sequence comes from uncultured Planctomycetia bacterium, assembly GCA_964502045.1. Taxonomy (GTDB): domain Bacteria; phylum Omnitrophota; class Gorgyraeia; order 2-02-FULL-51-18; family 2-02-FULL-51-18; genus CAMDWQ01. Next base: position 3,994 of record CAZCVC010000015.1, read on the forward strand.
GATAGAAGTTGAGCCAGATGATCTTCTGGTTGTACGGCCGGCGGATCTCCATCAGCTTCTGGTCGACGCGAACCTCGAGGCCGACTTCCTCGCGCACTTCGCGCACGACGCACTCCTCGAACGTCTCTTCCTGGTTCTTCTTGCCGCCGGGAAATTCCCAGTAGCTGCCGAACGAATCGTTTTTCTTGCGCTGCGCGATCAGGAAGTCCCGGCCGCGGCGGATCACGGCGACGCCGCAGGCGATCACGTTGTTTTTTTGCTTCGCTATCTCTTTCATGCGGTTTGGCGCAATCTTTTTTTGGCGACGGCCGTGAGCCTCGCGTCGTATCCGAGGTGCGGGCAAAGCACGATCTTCGCGGCGCGGCCGTGTTTTTTCCGCGCGCTCGATGCGAGCGCCGGGATGTGAGAATTGACGTGCCGGCCGCTCAGCACGAAATAAGGCAGGAGCCGCACCTCGCGCGCGCCTTTTTTTACGCACGCGTCGACGGCCTCCCCGATCGAGGGCCGCGCGATCTCGAGATACGCGCAGACGGCGCCGCCGAAACGGCGGTCTTTTTTTAGGTCGGAGGCGACCTTTTCCATCGACGCCTCGAACCCTTTTTCGCGGCTGCCGTGGCCGATCAGGACGACGAAAGGCCGCGCGCTAGACGATTTCACAGGATTTTTTCGGCACCCATCCGAGTGTCTTATTTTTTAGAGAAATGTAGAACCAGTCGCCGGTCTCGTCCGCGACGCGCGCCTCGGCGCCCTCGTGCAGCACGAACGCCTTCGTCTCCTTATCGGACGGCCCGTAGCGCGCCGCGACCTCGCGGTCCAGCACGACGACGTGCGGGACAGCGGCGTCGGCCCATTTGAAATAAAACACGCCGGCCGCCACGACGAGCAGAAACACGAAAAGGCCTGACACTCCGGTCGTCAGCGCCCGCGAATGGTGGAACGCGAAGTTCGCGGCCGAAAGCAGGAACAGAATGACGAGCACACCGCCAAACGCGGCCGCGGCCTCGTCGACGGTCACGGCCTCGAGAATTTTCTGGAGGCTCGAAAGGAACACGTTCTCATCCGGGTCTTCGATGCGGTCGGCCAGCGCGTTCTTCAGGATCGCCTTGTTCCATTCGACGTCGCGGTCGCGCGGGTCGAGGCGGTGCGCGCGCTCGAACGCGACCATCGCCTTTCCCTTCTCTCCGGCGCGGAAGCGGGCGTTGCCGAGATTGTAATAGATAGCGGCCGTCGCGCCGCCGCCGGTCGTGATCTTTTCATAGGCCTCGGCGGCGGCCTTGTAGTCGCTGCGCGAATAAGCGGCGTTGGCTTCGCTGAATGCGTCGCCGGCCGCGGGCACGGGCGCCGTCAAAAGCAGAAGTGCGAAGATCACGAACGCGGTTTTTTTCATTTCATCTTCACCCTTTCGAAAAACGTGATGACGCGGTCGGCCAGCGCGTAAAGGTCGTGCATCTCTTCTTTCGTCTTCGCCGACTTCGCGAAGCGGCCGGCCGAAAGATCGTCAAAAAGCTTTTTGATCTGGTTGAAGAGCTCGGAGCCCAGCTCCTCGCCGGCGCGCGCCTCGATGACCGGCAGCGAGACCGACTGCGGCGAGATGCCGAGCTTGTCGCCGAAATAACCGTAAACCGCCTTCGACGTCTCCGTATAAAATTCTTCCTGCTTTTCCTCGCGAAGCATGCGCTTGGCTTCCTTCAGCTTCTGCCGCGCGATCGCGTGCGAGCGGCGGAATTTTAGGTCTCTCAGGCCGGCCGCGCCGTCGATCTTCGGCGCCGAAGCCAGGAACGAGAACGCGAGCCATCCGGCGAAGAACAGTGCCGCGAATATCCAATAAACCGGGTTCCCGTAGAGATCATATCCGCTGAGCGCGCGCGGCGCCGCCGAGGTCCTGAGGAAGCGGATGTCCTTGGCCAGCACCGAAACGTCCTGCCCGCGGCCGCCGGGTTCGTCGGCGGCGGCAAAGGACGTGGTCGGGCTTTCGTCCTCGGCAACGGCGGAACCGGTCACCGTGATGACCTGCGGGTCGGTCTTCATGACGCGGTACGTCTTTTCGTCCAAGTCGAAATACGAAAACGAGACCGGCGGGATGGTGTAGGTGCCCGGCTTCTTCGGCACCATCACGGTCTCCGTGATCTTTTCGCCTTCGACGACGAGCTTGTCCTTCGTGACGTTCGTCGACGAGGACGAATCGTAGACTTTGAAACCTTCCGGCTTCGGCAGCGACGGCATCGTCAGCGTGCTGATGTTGCCGCGGCCCCAGACACGCAGCCGGTACGTGATCGGGTCTCCCGCCTCGACCGTGTTTTTGTCGACGGAGCCTTCCATCAGATAATTTCCGACGGCGCCGCCGAAACCGGCCGGCTTGCCCTCGGCCGGCAGCATCTTCACGGTGACCGGGATCGGGTCGAGCGCCATTTTCTTCGCGACGATCTGCGACAGGAAATCGTTCTGCCGCACCTGCACGTTGACGTCGATCGAGCCCGGATCCAGCGTGAACGCGCCGGCTTCGATCGGGAAGAGCACGATCTTGCGGATGTCCGTCACGAGGTAGCGCGAACCTTCAATGATCTTTTCGCGGCGTTTGGCTACCTTCTGGGGCGGCAGGTCCTCAGACCAGAAACCGGTCAGCACCGGGTCCTTGTCGAAACCTCTCGGGTCGGCCGGCACACGCTGATAGAACGTGTACGCCAGCGTGACAGGCTCGTTCACGTACACTTCGTCCTTGTCGGTCCATGCCTGGATGAACACGTCCTTGTCGGACATGCCGGGCGGCAGCGCGGAGCCGGGGGGGCCCGGAGAAGGGGGCGCTGCGGAAGGTCCCCGTGAAGGAGGAGCTACGGAAGCTCCCGGTTGAGGAGGGGCCTGCCGGCTGGCGTCGGGCACGACCTCGACCTGCACCGGCGCCACTTTGTACGTACGTCCTTCGATGACGACATCGAAAGGTCCTATCGTTTTTTTGCCGGTCGCGTTCGCGACGAGCACATAGGAAAAAATACTGCGCGAGGACATCTGTCCGTTCACGATGGAGATCTCCTGCGAGTGGCCCTGGGAATAGGCCATGAACCCGTCGACGTTGCCGAGCGAGGGATTCGAGATCTTTCCGGGTGCGTTCGAAATGACGAGGTCCATCGTGATCTGCCCGCCGATCGGCACGCGCGATTCGCTGACCGAGATCTCGATCGAAGGGCTCACATCGGCCCAGGCCGCGGGCGCCGCGAAACACGCCAGTCCCGCCAACAACCAGAAAAAATGGGTTTTAAATTTCACGTCACGCCTCTTTTTTTACCAGTCTTTTTCGGCTCTTCTTGGTTGTATTCTAGAGTTTTTTTGACTTCCCTGCAATTTTAAAACTTGCTGTTCCTGACTTTCCAGCGCGCCGAGGATCTGGTCGGCGCGCATCTCGGCAAGGCTCTTGGGTTTTTCTTCCTCACCGCTTTCACCTTCGGTCCCGGCACCGCGCTGGGGCCCCTGCTTTTCCTGTTCCTGACCCTGGGTTTCCTGCCCCTGCTGATCTTTTTCCTGACCGCCCCCGCCTTGGGACTCCTGATCGCCGTTGTCTTTCTTTTCTTCCTCTTCTTTCCCCTGCCCGCCGGCCTGACCCTGCTCGCCCTTTTGGTCCTGCGGCTTGGGCTCGTCTTTCTTTTCTTCGGATTTGTCCTGCTCCTGCTGGCCCTGGCCGCCCTTGCCCTTCTCGTCCTCTTTCCCCTGGCCGCCGCCCTGATCTTGCTTGTCCTTTTCGCCCTGCCCACCTTGATCCTGCTTGTCCTGCTGGCCCTGACCGCCCTGGTCCTGCTTATCTTTCTGGTCCTGGTCTTTTTTCTCGTCCTTTTTGTCGTCTTTTTTCTGCTGCTGGTCCTTCTTCTCATCTTTTTTGGTCAACAGCTCGAGATTGTACTTCGCGTCCTGGTCGCGCGGGTTGAGGCGCAGCGCGTCTTCGTATGCCGTAATGGCCTTATCGTTTTGTTTGAGCCGCACGTAACTGTTACCGAGGTTGTAAAAAGCGCGCGATTTGGCCGGCGCGTCCTTCTCATTCTTTGCCGCCTTTTCGTACGCGCTCTGCGCCGATTCGTATTTGTCTTCCTTATAAAAGGTATTTCCCAGATTATACGACGCCGCCGTCTCCCGCGGATTGGACTTCAGCGCCGCCTGATACTGCGTCCGCGCCCGCCCCAACTCGCCCTTTTTGTAATAGTCGTTCCCTTTCTCATTTTTAATTTCAGAAACAAAATTGAACCCGCATAAAAACATGATGGAGAAAACACCAAAAATAGTTTTTAGCACGCGGCGGGTGACGCGGAGACGGGGCGCCCCAATTCGCACGGAGTGAACGAAGTTACACGAGTACGAATTGGGGCTGTCGCGACGACAGGCGACGCAAAGGCCGTCAAGGCCGAAGCGAAGTGCCGCCTGCACGGGCAGGCGGCCCCCGTCGCGACGTACGGAGAGAGGCATCATGACACCTTCTTCCGCTCTGACAGCGCCATCTCGATCAAAAGCAGCACAAACGCGAGAATAAGAAAAAACTGAAAATTTTCCTCATATTCGACGGACCAATCTTTTTTAAACCCCTTCTGCTTCATCTGGTTGATCGCGCGCACGAGCGAGTCTACTTCAAATTCACCTTTCGACGCGCGAAAATACGCTCCGCCGGAACGCCGCGCGATGTCCTTCAGCAGCGATTCGTTCAGCTTCGAAATGACGGTAGCCCCTCGCAGATCCCTTTTGGCGCCGCCCATCTCGCCCGGCAAGATCGAGCCGTCCGGCGTGCCGATGCCGATCGTGAAAATACGGATGCCTTCTTTCGAGGCCTTGTCCGCGGCGGCTTCGGCGGCCGGCTCGTGGTTTTCGCCGTCGGTCAGCAGCACGAGCGCCTTGTATTCCTTCTCCTTTTCGGCGAACGCCTGGCGCGAAACGTTGAGCGCCGAAGCCAGCGACGTGCCCTGAAAGTCGATGAGCCCCGGACTCACTGTGGAGAGGAAAAGTTTCACCGCGTTGTGGTCCAGCGTCAGCGGACACTGGATGATCGCCTGCCCCGCAAAAGCCACGACGCCGATCCGGTTGCCCTTGAGCTTCTGGATCAGCGCGGCGAGCTCGAGCTTCGCCTTTTCGAGCCGGCTCGGCAGGATGTCCTTGGCGAGCATGCTGTTCGAGACGTCGATCGCAATCATCACGTCGATGCCCTTCCGCTCGACGAGCGTCTCGCGCTTTCTCAGGTGCGGCTGCGCCAGCGAAACGACCATCAGCGCCGTGACGGCCATGAGCATCGCCCTTTTTACGAGGCGTATTGCCTTCGAGCGCGATCCCGCGAGACGCTCGACGAGCTCGGGCTCGCCGAAACGCGCCAGCGTGCGCTTACGCCTCCAGTAATTGAGCGCAAACACGGCCAGCACGGCCGGCACGAGCCATAACCAGACCAGATTTTCGGGGACGCCCCATTCCATTTTCGGATCTCCTTTAAGGGATCTTCACGAACAGCGCGTTCGACCAGATGATCTCAGCCAGAAACAGCAAGAGCACCGGCCACAGGAACCAGAAATAGCGCTCCTCATAATGCATGTGCCTTTCGACCGTGATCTCGGTCTTCTCTAAACTATCGATCTCCTTGAAAATTTCGCGCAGCGACCGCGTGTCCTTTGCGCGGAAGTAACGTCCGCCGGTCTTGCGCGCGATCTGGTCCATCAGCTTCTCGTCGATCTCGGTCTGGACCTGACGCAGGCGCATTCCGAAGATCGGGTCCTTCACGGGCTGGTACGCGAGCCCCTCTTTGCCGACGCCGATCACATACACCTTGACCTTGTGTTGCGCGGCAAGCCCCGCGGCAGTCAACGGGTCGACTTCGCCGGTGTTGTTGACGCCGTCGGTCAGGAGCACAACGATCTTCGTCTTGGCTTCTGAATTACGCAGCCGGTTCACGGCATTGGCGAGGCCCAGGCCTATCGCCGTGCCGTCCTGCATCATTCCCATCTGGATCTGGTCGAGCAACGCCAGGATCGCCTTGTGGTCGATCGTGAGCGGACACTGCGTGAAGCTCTGTCCGGCGAACACGACGAGTCCGATACGGTCGTCGGGACGGCCTTCGATGAAGCGCCGCGCCTCCTGCTTGGCCGCGACGAGACGGTTGTCGGGTTGGAAATCCAGCGTCGCCATGCTGCCTGACACGTCGAGCGCGATCACCGTGTCGATGACCTGCTGCGTCGATTTTTCCTCGCCGGTGCCGGTCTGCGGGCGCATGATCGCGAGCGTCAGCAGCACCAGCGCCGCCAGCCTCAGCACGGCCGGCACGAGCCTGCGGAAATTCGAGCTGCGCCCGCCGGCCTCTTTGACGAGCTTGAGGCTCGAAAATTTCAACACGGCCTCGCGGCCGATCCATCCGAGAAAATAAAGGACGAAGAACACGAGCGCCGGCGCCAGCAGAAAAAGGAACAGCGGGTCCTTGAACCTCATGCTTTCGCTCCGGCGCGCGCGGGCGCTTTTTCGGCGGGCTTCGTCTTTTCCACGATCTGCTTCAGCGCCGCCTCGAGAGAATCCGCGAGCGGGCGCGGAGGCGAATATTTTGCGAATTTGACGAGGTCGGCATTTTCGAGGACGTCTTTTGCGAGAGCGACGACATCGGAAGAAAGCTCATTCTGCTTCAGGATTGCCAGGATCTCGGGCGTCGTGTGCTCGAGAATATCCAGGCCGAAGCGTCTTTCGAAATACCGTCTCAGGATGTCCGACAGCTCCGCATAATGCTCTTTGACCTTGCCGGCGGCCGGCCAGTGGTGGTCATTCAACCGCCCGAGCTCGAGCAGCGCGCGGCTGTGCGCGGGCAGTAAGCTTTCCGGGTCGGCGGTGGCGCGGCGGCGGCGGAAAAAAACACTCGCGGCGAGCGCGGCAGCCAACAGCGCGGCCAGCGCGCCGAAGACCCCGTCCCGGATATAGCGCAATGAAACGGCGGCCGGACCCTTGATCCCGCGGATGTCGGCCTTGTCTGTCTTGTTCTTGCCGACGCTCACGACCTTGACCTTGGCCGGAGGCGTTTTGCCTTCGGCCCGACTGCGGGCCTCGCTCCAGATCACGATCGGGATGGACGGCACCTCAAACTCGCCGGTGCGGAAAATGACCAGCCGCACGATGATGGTCTCGACGAGCGTGTCTTTTCTCTGCGAAAACAGGGGTTTGTCGATGGATTTGAGATCGAAGGGCTTAAAATCCGTCTTCAGCGAGATAGGCTCGATCGAAAAGTCTTTCGGGATCTCGGTCTGGATCACGTAGCGGATCTCGTCGCCGACATGCGCCGTCGAGGGGATCGCGCGCGCCTCGATCACGCCGATGCCCGACGGCTCTTCCTCGGCCCGGGCCGCGGCAGAAAAAAGAAGGATGCCGAGAAGGACAGCGGCAGATACCTTCATCGCCGCTGCATCCTCTTCATGCGCTTTTGGAAAAACCGGATCAGCGGCTCGATGAAATCCCGTCCGCTCTCGACCGTGATGAAATCCAGGCCCGCCGAGGAAAAGATCTTCTCGCGCCCGGCCTGGCGGTCGTCGTGCGCTTTCGTGAAGCGGTCGCGGAAACGCCGCCCGAGGCCCAGCGAAAACACCTCGCCGGTCTCAGCGTCCTCGAGGTCGATGCGCCCGCCGACGGCCGGAAACGATTTTTCGGTCGGGTCCTCGACGACGATCGCAGTCACGTCGTGCTTCTTGTGGGAGACCCTCAGCAGCTTCTCGTAGCCTTCAGAAATGAAATCGGAGATCAGGAAGACCGTCGAGTGGCGCGTCACAACGTCGTTCAGCAGCTTCAGCGCGCTGTTCAGGTCGGTGCGGCGGTGCTTCGGGACGAACGTGAGGATCTCGCGCACGACGCGCAGCACGTGCACGCGGCCTTTTTTCGGCGGCACGTATTTTTCGACGACGTCGGTGAAGATGATGAGCCCCACGCGGTCATTGTTCTTGATCGCCGAAAAAGCCAGCAGCGCGCAGATCTCGGCGATCGTCTCGGACTTGGTCTTGCCGCCGCGCGTGCCGTACTGGCCTGACGAGCTCAGGTCAACGAGGAACATCACGGTCAGCTCGCGTTCCTCGACGAATTTCTTCGTGTAGGGCGAACCCATGCGCGCCGTCACGTTCCAGTCGATGTCGCGGATGTCGTCCTGCACGTCGTATTCGCGGACCTCGTCGAACTCCATGCCGCGGCCCTTGAAAACGCTGTGGTACTCGCCGGCAAAGATCGTGTTGACGAGACGCGCCGTCGTGATCTCGATATAGCGGACTTTGGCGAGTAGTTCTTTGGATAGCATCGGAGGCTCCTTGTTTCCCTTTCAGCCGCCGATCAGGGGACCTCGACTTGGTCGAAGACCATCTTGACGAGGTCCTCGGAGGTTTTCTGTTCCGCCTCGGCCTCATAAGTCGGGATCACGCGGTGGCGGAGCACGTCCATGCCGACGGCCTTGATGTCGTCGGGCACGACGTAGCCGCGGCCGCGCAGGAACGCGTAGGCCTTCGAGGCGATATTCAGGAAGATCGTCGCGCGCGGCGAGGCGCCGTAAAGCACCAGGCCCTTCAGGCCCTTGATCTTGTAGCCCTCGGGATCGCGCGTTGCGCAGATAATATTTACGATGTAGTTCTTGATCTTGTCGTCGATGTAAATGTCCTTCACGACGTCCCGCGCGCGCAGGATATCCTCGGGACCGACGACGGGCTTGATCACGGCCGGCTTGTGTCCCGCCATGCGCTCCATGATC
>CAZCVC010000016.1:0-2577 GCA_964502045.1 uncultured Planctomycetia bacterium
GCAGTGGGCCGCCGGCGCCGGCATCGAACTTCCGGGTACGGTCCGCTTCGAAGAGCTTTCCGGGAGGGTTTTTTCCGAGGATCTGAAAACGTACACGGTCAAAAGCCTGCGCTTCCTGAGTCCCGAGGCGCGGTTCCTCGCCGACGTGAGGTTCCGCGGCAAGCGCGTCGCCGGCAGCGTAAAAACGATATTTCCGAGATCGCTGGTGCGCGCGTCCTCCTCCCTGCGGTGGCTGCTCGACTACGTGGGCGCGTCGCCGATGATCGATCTCGAGTTCAAGATAGCCGGATTCTTGGATTCTCCGAGGCTCGAGTGGATGAGCGGCGCTTTCAAGAAGCGTCTGGAGTCGCGCCTGGCGCCGTGGATGCGGATGAAGCTCGCGCATGAGATCGAAAAGAGAATGCCGCAGCCGCGGAGCCCGGCTTAGCTTAGGATCACGAGGCTCGACGTGCAGCCGTATTTTTTCCGCCATGATGTTCTTTATTTTATCAAAGTGTGCAGGTAGAATGAGCTTCAAACCAAAGGAGCTCCCGATGAACGGATCCGGAAACAACGAAAGCACGGCAGGCGGGGCGAAGGAAACGAAGGAACAGAAGTTCAAGAGGCTCGCGGAGCCGCGGGTCAATAATGCCGTGAAAAAGATCACGCTGATCGGCAACCTGGCCGGTTCCGGCTATGAGTTCACGGTCGAGCAGAGCGAGAAGATCTTCGCTCTCTTGAGAAGCACCGTCGATGAGGTAGAGCAGAAGTTCCAGAAGTCGCTGAACCGCCGCGGCTACAACGACCACGGGAAATTCAAGCTCTAGCTTTCAGGACCCGCCGCCCGAAAAAAAGACGCCGGAACCGTAAATACTTTTTCGGTTTCCTTAAAATCTGCTAAAATCAGGCAAAGCGGCAACGGTTTATTATTCAAAATAAAGGACACTCGAATGCCTTACGACGCGTCATTAGACAAGCAGGTCTTCGCGAAAAGCTGGGAAGGCGAAGGCACGAAGATCACGGTCAGCATCTATTCCTACAACAACGGGCCGAAAAAGATCCAGATCTCCCGGGAAAATTTCACGGCCGACGGCGAGCCCCGCTTCGCGAAGCTCGGACGGCTCTTGAAGGAAGAGCTTGAAGCGATCCTCCCGCTCCTGCAGGAAGTCCTCACGCAGTTTTAAAACGAAAATTACGCCTTCCGTGAAAAAAGCCCCGAATCCCGCGGGCTCCGCGCTCGCGCTGTTTCTGCTAGTCTTTGCGAGCGCGTTCTTTTTTTGCGGCATGGAACTGCTCGAGTACAGAGAAGAGATCGGCACGCTCAAAGACCAGGCCGGGCAGGAGGCCGAGAAGGCCAAGCACGCGAAGACGCACGAAGAAGCGTTCAAAAAAGTCGAAGCTGCGCTGATCTCCGGACAGCTCAAGACCGGAACCCCGGTGAAGGACGTCCGGTCGCGCTACGGCGACCCTTCGACGGCGCGGCCGGAAGGGCAGGGCCAGCGTTTTCTGTACCGTTCCTTGAAGGGCAAGTTCCTCGACCGACCCTGGATCTTCCTTTATTTCAGCCAAGACGGCCGCCTCGAACGCTGGGACTGCGGGCACACGCCGGCCTGCCCCGAATATACGCCCTGATATGTTATAATATTATTCTTATGACCGAAAAAGAACTGATACAGATCTTCAAAGACGAGAAGGCGCTTCTGACCGGGCATTTCCTGCTTTCGAGCGGCCTTCACAGCCCCAATTACATGCAGTGCGCGCTCGTGCTGCAGAAGCCCTGGATCACCGAGAAGCTCTGCCAGGAACTGGCCAAAAAACTGACGAAATACAACGCGGCAGCCGTAATCGGCCCCGCGCTCGGAGGCATGCTCGTTTCTTACGAGCTGGGCCGCACGCTGAAGATCCGCTCGATCTTCGCCGAGAGGCAGGACCAGGCATTTTCGCTGCGCCGCGGCTTCAGCGTGAAAAAAGGCGAGAAGTTCATCGCCGTCGAAGACGTGATCACGACCGGAAAATCCGTCTACGAAGTTATCGAGCTCGTCGAACGCGAAGGCGCCGAAGTCGTCGCCGTCGCGTCGCTCGTTGACCGCAGCGCCGGCGCCGCCATTTTCCAGCAGGACTTCGTGTCCCTGCTTCCGATGAACATCAAGACCTACAAACCCACCGAATGTCCGCTCTGCCGCGAGGGAAAGATCCCGGCCGTGAAGCCCGGAAGCCGTAAGCTCGCCGTGCTCGCCGCGCTGTTCGTGCTGCTGTGCGCGCCGGCTTCGAGCGCGATGGGCAATTCCCAGAACCAGGACACGGCGCAAAGCACGGCCGCCGTAGATCAGGCCAAAGCGGATTACCGCAATTACATCTCGAAGCTGAAAGAGCTTTCGAAAGAATACGGCCAGGTGACGAACCAGATCAAAGAGGTGATCAAGGAAGAGGGCGTGCCGACCTGGGACGAGAGCACCGGGCAGATCAAAATGACGCACGATCTCGACTTCTCCGCGGCGCCCACGCAGTTTTCCGAAGCCGGACCGTTCCGCGTCTCCGAGACCGACAAAGAGATCAAGGTCGTGCTCGAGGTGCCGGGGCTCAAGAAAAACAGCATCA
>CAZCVC010000016.1:2587-12629 GCA_964502045.1 uncultured Planctomycetia bacterium
GAACATCGAGAACGAACACATCCTCCGCGTCCAAGCCGTCCGCAAGGCCTTCGATACCGGCGGCAAGGAAGAACCGGTCGAGCAGAGCTTCGAGCTTCCGGCGCCGGTCCAGGACAAAAACACTTCCGCGCGCTACGAAGACGGCATCCTCGGCATCACGCTGAAAAAGATACCCGTCATCAAGAAGATCGTCCCGGTCACGGTCCAATAGTCCCCGGGCGATGAACCCACGGCGGTTTTCCCCGATCTTTCCCGCGATCTCAGCCCTGCTTCTTTTCCTTTTGGCGCCGTCGGCGCCCGCCGACGTCGTGCACCTGAAAAAAGACGAAAACATCACCGGAAAGGTCGTCGACGACGGCGGAAAAACGATCCGGCTCGAGATCCCCCACGGCGCTCTCGAGATCGAAAAATCCGACATCGAGTGGATCATTTACGGCACCGACAAGGAGATAGAGAACCTGCGGCTGGCCGCCGGATGCTTCGAACGGGCGCAGGTTTTTTTTGAGAAGCAGAATTTCGAACTGGCCGCGCAGGAATTTCACAGCGCGCTGGAGTTTGCCCCCGACGAACCCAACCTGCTGAACAACCTGGGCGCCTCGTATGCCCGGCTCAAGAATTATAGGGTCGCCATCGATTCCTACGACAAGGCGCTCAAGGCCAACCCCCGCCATGCCACGGCCGCGCTGAACCTGGCCCAGGCCTATATTGAGGAGCAGGCCTACCGTAAGGCCGAACATATCCTTAGAAAGAAGGCCGTCAAGGATCCTCCTGACCAGCTGACCTACCTGTTGCTGGGTGTTGTTTTTTACAAAAATAATAGATATACTCAAGCTATAAGCAATTATAACAAAGCCTTATATATGGAAGAGTCGACAAGTCCTAGGACTGCCGATATTTACAACAATTTAGGCTGCTGTTACGCCCGGCTTTTCCGTCTGGACGAGGCGGATTACGCCTATGAAAAGGCTTTGGAAATAAGGCCTGCCCATTATTTGGCGAGTTATAACCGCAACATCGTCCGTGAAGCCAAGGAGAAGAGGATTGCTAAATCGGTTGAAACGGCTAAAGACTGAACGGCGCCCGGGCGCCGGCGGCGGATTCACGACGATCGAGATCGTGATCGCCGTCACTATCATAGCCATCATGATAGGGCTGGCCGTCCCAATGTTTTTAGGCATGGTCGAAAGGAGCCGCTACGCCGAAGCGCTGATCAATATCAACGCGATCCGCAGAGCCGAATACGCGGCACGTCACGGAAATCCCGCGTACCTCAATGCCGCCAGCACAGATGAGATAAACGCGCTCTTCGCTTTGGGCATTCAGGAAAACTTTTACCGCTATCAAGTCGTCGACGCCACCGATTCCTATTTCCGCATCATTGCGACCCGTCTGGGCTCGCTGTCCGCGCGTATGGCTCCGGCCACGATTACGGCCGGCCCCGAAGGCATCATCGAGACACTGCCAGAACGTCCCATATCTATGGATACCCCCCAGGCTGGCGGAGGTGGCGGTGGTGGCGATGGTGGTGGTGGCGGCGGTGGCGGTGGCGGTGGTTCCGGCGGTTCCGGCGGGGCCAGCGGTACCGGCAGCGGCGGCGGTACCACCGGCCTTCTGACTGGCGGCAGCGATCTGGAGCCTACCGAACTGGCGTTTCTTCCTCGCGGGGCCGATGTTTATACGGACTGGTCCGACGTCAATGCACTGAATCTCCAAGGCACGGCGGCCGAGATCGCCAAACTGCAGCAAATGTTCGACTTGATGGCCGCTTCCGATTTAAGCCCCTTAGCGGACGACCTGACGCGCAAAGGCATTCCGATCTTCGTAGGTCCTGCCGCGGGTTTCACCGGCGATGCGGCCAGCACGATCGCGCGCTTCACGTTCGCACCCGAAAATCTAGACGGCGATAATATTTTCACAAATCCGCCCGATACGCCGGACCCGATAGTGTTCATCGAATTCAATCCGTCGTTTTTCGGAGAGACGGCCGAGGTTCTGGTCAGCACGCTGATGCACGAAGCCACCCATTTCGGCCAGTACCTGGACGGAACTATCGTCAATTTTATCGCAGGCGTCGTCGATCTTATCGACGTCGAATTCAAGGCGTTCTGGAACGAGTCCTTCTACTGGGGGCAGGTCCGTGAAAGTTTCCTACCTTTTGATACTGAACTGGAGGAAAGTAACGAGGCCTATTATCAGCAGGCGGTGCTAGGCGAAGCCAACCTGAAGGCGTTCATCGCCTCCATTTACCTCTAATCGTCTGATCTTCGAAAATCCCGATGAAAATTTTAAAGATCCTGTTGGTCGTCGCGGCTCTGGCCGGCGCCATCTGGTTTTTTTTTACGCGGCCGGACCGCGCCATACTTGAGGGGGGCCTCGCCGTGAATTCAAATTCGAATTCAAAATCCAATTACAAGACGTTCGCCGGCGCCGTCCCGTTCATGAATCTCACGTTCCGGTATCCCGACGATTGGCGTTATCTCGAGGACAAAGGCAAGGTCGAACCTTACCACCAGGCGATGATCATCGGCGCGCGCAACGCCGTCGACACTTACAGCGTCCGCATCGTCGTGCGAGGCACGCCGCTCAAGCTCAACAAAGGCCGCTTCGAGGACGTGAACCAGCTGAAACGGCACTACGCTTCGCATCTGTTCAAAGATCCCAGGGTTCTGAACGACACGACACACGAGATCGGCGGTTTGACGGCCGAGGACCTGACCGTCAGCTACACGGTTCCGCCGCTTCTGGGCACGGGCATCAAACATTCGATCGAGTTTCCGGTCAAGGAAAGGGCTCTTTTCACGCAAAATTCCGACTGCCTTTACGAGTTCATTTACAGCGCCGACGCCCGTGAATATGACAAATATCACGGCGAGTTCGAGAAGCTGCTGAAGAGCGTCCGTTTCAAAAATACCCCCTAAAAACCGCTCCGGCCCCGATTGACAAAAACCCCGCACGACTGTTAAAATGTCGGCCTATCGAAGGGGTATTATGCCCGGGAAACAGGACGCGTATTTCAAGCAGATCAAGCAAGTCGGCGTCCTAACGACGATCCCCATCATCCTTCTGGTAGGTCCGACGGTCGGCTATTTTATAGGCAGTTGGATGGATCGTAAGTTCCATATTTATCCATGGTTTACGATCATTTTAGTGGGTCTTGGTTTTGCCGCCTCGGGGCGTGAAGTCATGCGCCTTTTGCAGGAAATCGCCAAATCCGATTCGTCCGATAAATAAACTACCGTCTTTTTAAAAGGGTCAACTTTGATCGAGCACGCTTTTTTTAAAAATCTGACGGCGCTGGCCGCTGTCCTTTGCCTGTCCGCCGCCGCCGCGAGTCTCGCGTTCGGCGCGCCGCTGTTCGCGGCCGGCTTGCTTGCCGGCGCGGCCTGGATCTTTCTGAACAGCTATTTTCTTTTCCGTCTCGTGCACGTCGGCCTCGAGCCCAAAGCGCGCGTGAAGGACCGTATCCTGCTTTTTTCCATCCTTAAATTTCCCGTGCTGTACGTGGCGGGTTTTTTCATTCTCAAGTCCCGCGTCTATCCGGTCTACGGCATACTCGCCGGTCTGACGCTTTTCCTGCTGGCGTTCGTCTGCTCGTGGCTGCGGTTCAACCTGGCGCCGAAAGCGCTCGCGGCCGAAAGGACGGGCTCATGAAGCGCATGCTCCTGAGAACGGCGGTTTTTGCCGCAGCCGCTTTATTCACGGCTTCGCTGTCGTTCGCGGCGCATTCCGAGCCGGCCGTACACGGCGAGGAAGACACGCATGCGGCGGCGTCGCATGGCGAGCATGGCGGCGGCGGACTGCATACGACCAACCTGATCGGCCTCGTGTCGAAATGGCTTCCGGGGCCGGTCGCCGAATTTCTGACGGGCATCGAAAACATCGTGTTCGGCGTGCTCGTGATCCTGATCCTCACCCTTATCTTTTATTTCGCCTCGAAAAACCGCCAGCTCATCCCGGGCCGCCTGCAATCCGCCTGTGAAGGCGTCGTCGAGTGGCTCAATGATTTCGTCTGCGGCATCCTCGGCCCCGAAGGCCGTCATTACACGCCGTTCCTCGGCACGCTTTTCCTTTATATCTGGACGATGAACCTTATCGGTCTCGTTCCGTTGATGAAATCCAACACGGCCAACTCGATGACACTCACAGGCCCGGTCGCGCTGCCTGTGCCGACGACGACGGTGGCGCTCGCGCTGATCGTATTCGTCGTCGTGCAATATATCGGCATCAAGAAGCAGGGCATCGTCGGGTACCTCGACCACATGGCCGGCACGCCGCGCGATGCGTTTGGCTGGGTCATGTCGCCGCTGATGTTCGTGATCCACGTGATAGGCGAGTTCGCCAAGCCGTTCAGCCTGACGTTCCGTCTTTTCTGCAACACGATGGGCGGACACATCCTCGTGGCCGTGTTCATCGGTATGGGCGTCGCGTCGTTCTTCATCCCGTTCCAGGCGCCGTTCCTTATTTTTGAAATAGCGACGAGCACCATTCAGGCGTTCGTTTTTACGTTACTCAGCACCGTGTACATCGCGATGATGCTGCCTCACGGCGACCATGGGGAGGAAGTTTCCCACGGCCACGAAGGCGCCGGCGCGCATGGAACTCATTGAACGTTTAACTGCAACCTAAAGGAGAAATGAAACATGACTTACCAATCAGCACTCGCAATCTTCTTACCCTTGTCTCTCGGTATCGCGGCGTTCGGTTCGGCGCTCGGTCTCGGCAAAGCCGTCGCCAGCGCGATGGAAGCCACGGCCCGCCAGCCCGAAGCGTCCGGTAAAGTGCTCGTCAACATGATGGCCGGCTGCGCGCTGATCGAAGCGCTGACGCTGTACGTGTTGATCGTCGTGTTCGTCCTTTCCGGAAAAATCGCCTAAAAAACTTTCCGCTTCCCCCTGTTTTGAGGGGGAGCGGTAAAAGCGGCGCAATTAAGGAAGCCCCATGGAAAATATAGGCATTTTAAAAGAAGTCGCGGTCCAGATCCTCGGTTTTGCGATCGTGTTCTTCGTGCTGAAGAAATTGGCGTGGACGAACCTTCTCGGCATGATCGACCAGCGCCGCGAAAAGATCGCCGCGGATTTCCAGGACATCGAGAAGCAGAAGCAGGGCCTGGTTCAGCTCGAGAAGGATTACCGCGCCCGCCTCGAGAACATCGAGCAGGAAGCCCGTACGAAGATCCAGGAAGCGGCCAATGTCGGAGTCCAGCTCGCCCGCGATATCCAGGACAAGGCCCGTCAGGACGCGCAAAAGCTTGTCGACCGCGCGCAGGCCGAGATCGCCCAGGACATCGCCAAGGCGCGTCAGACGATGCGTGTCGAGCTCGTCGAGCTTTCCGCGCTGATGACCGAGAAGGTCGTCCGCGAGAAGATGGACGCCCGCGAGCACGAGAGGCTCGTGGACCAGTTCTTGAAGGACCTGCAGAAAGCCTGACGATGGTCAAAGACCTTTTGGTGGCCGAACGGTACGCGCAGGCGCTCTTCGAGCTCGCCCGCGCGCTCGGCAAAGACGAAGAGATCGAGGCGCAGCTCGAGAATTTTTCGGCGGCGCTGAAAAGCGACCCGGGTCTCGAGCGCCTGTTCGGCAATCCGTATTTGAAGATGGACGAGAAGCGCGTGTTCCTCGAGAAGCTGTACGGCGGAAAAGACGCCGCGTCGAAGACGCTTCTCGATTTTTACACGGTGCTTTTCAAGAAAGGCCGCTTTCCGCTCGTGCACGAGGTCGCGAAGTCGTTCAAGCGCATCGCCGACGAAGCGCAGGGCCAGGCGACGGTCCAGATCCGCTCTGCGGCGCCGCTGAGCGCCGTACAGGAAGCCGCGATCGTCGGCCGCCTGGAGACGCTGGCCGGTTATAAGATCGCCGTCGAAAAAAACGTCGACCCGTCGCTGATCGGCGGCGTCGTGGTGCGTCTGAACAACAAGATATTCGACGGCTCGGTGCGCTACCGCATCGACGAGATGAAGAAAGAACTTTCCAAGGTCCACGAAAATTAGAAAAACGTTTTTAAAATAAATTGAAGGAGTGACGGCATGGCGATCCGCCCTGAAGAAATCACAAGCATCCTGAAACAGGAGATCAAAGACTTCCAGACCGGCGTGAAGATGGAATCGACCGGCATCATTCTATCGATCGGCGACGGCATCGCGCGCATTTACGGCCTCGATGACTGCATGGCCGGCGAACTGCTCGAGCTTCCGGGCGGCGAGCTCTGCATCGCGCTGAACCTCGAAGAATCCAACGTCGGCGCCGTGCTCTGCGGTGAAGGCAAAGGCATCAAAGAAGGCGATACGGTCAAACGCACCGGCAAGATCGCTTCGATCCCGGTCGGAAAAGCGCTTTTGGGCCGCGTCGTCGACGCGCTCGGCCGCCCCATCGACGGTAAAGGCCCGATCATCTCCACCGACATGCGTCCCATCGAATTCAAGGCGCCGGGCGTGCTCGTGCGCCAGTCCGTCAAAGAGCCCCTGCAGACCGGCATCAAGGCCATCGACGGCATGATCCCGATAGGCCGCGGCCAGCGCGAACTGATCATCGGCGACCGCCAGACCGGCAAGACCGCCATCGCGATCGATACGATCATCAACCAGAAGGGCAAGGACGTGTACTGCATCTACGTCGCAACGGGCCAGAAGGCCTCGAGCGTGCTCTCGGTCATCAAGAAGCTCGAAGAGTCCGGCGCGATGGAATACACGACCATCGTCAGCGCGGCCGCCGACAATCCAGCGACGCTGCAGTACCTTTCGCCGTACACGGGCGCCGCCATCGGCGAATACTACCTTTATAACGGAATGCACGCGCTGGTGATCTACGACGATCTGACGAAGCAAGCCTCCGCGTATCGCGAGCTTTCGCTGCTGCTCCGCCGTCCGCCGGGGCGTGAAGCGTTTCCGGGCGACGTGTTTTATCTTCACTCGCGCCTGCTCGAGCGCGCCGCGAAACTGAGAACCGATCTCGGCGGCGGAAGCCTCACGGCACTGCCGATCATCGAGACGCAGGCCGGCGACGTGTCCGGCTACATCCCGACCAACGTGATCTCGATCACGGACGGGCAGATCTACCTTGAATCGGACCTTTTCTTCCAGGGCGTGCGCCCGGCCATCAACGTCGGTCTCTCGGTGTCCCGCGTCGGCGGCAACGCGCAGACGAAGGCGATGAAGAAGGTCGCCGGCAAGCTGCGTCTGGACCTGGCGCAGTACCGCGAGTTGGCCGCGTTCACGCAGTTCGGATCGGACATGGACAAGGCGACGCTCGACCAGCTGAACCGCGGCGCGCGCCTCGTCGAGGTGCTGAAGCAGGGCCAGTACACGCCGTTCTCGGTCTCGCAGCAGGTCAGCATCCTTTATCTGGCGACGAAGGGCGCTCTCGACGACGTGCCTCAGGCCCAGATACAGGATTTCGAAAAAGGCTTTCTTTTGACGCTGGCGAAAAAATATCCGGACGTTGTCAGCGAGATCGAGAAGACGAAGGAATTATCGGACGCCACGGCGCAAAAGCTCGACCGCGCCGGTGCCGAGTACAAAGCGGAGTTTCTGAAGAAATAACACTCGTCCGCCGAAGTTTTAGTGGCGGATGGCAGGAGGAATCATGGCATCATTACGGCAGATCCGCCGCCGCATGAAGAGCGTGCAGAGCATCAACTCCATCACGAAAGCGATGCAGATGATCTCGACGTTCCGCTTCAAGCGGGCCGAACACCGGTTCTCGAAGATCCGCTCGTATTTGCTCGAGCTCGAAGGCATTCTAGCGAACCTCTCGGCCGCGGCGACGGAGCTGAACCATCCGCTGTTCGAAAAAAGGGCCGTGAAGAAAAAGGCCTTGATCGTGATGACCGGCGACAAGGGGCTTTGCGGCGCGTATAACACAACCATTCTGAAGGCGGCGCTGGCCTGGAAGAGGGAAAACGCGGCGTACGAGACCGCGTTCGTGCCGGTCGGCAAGGTCGGCTGCGAGGGCTTCCGGAAAAAGGGCCATGTGGCGGCGCTCGCATATCACGAAAAGGCGCTCGTGGATTTTCCGCTGGCCAAAAAAATGGCCGACGAAGCCAAGGAGCTCTTTCTGTCAGGCAAGGCCGACGAGATCAGCATGGTTTACACGCGTTTTCGGCCCGGCGGCTCCGGCGCCACGAAGGTCGAGCCGTTGTTTCCGCTGTCGCACTTGATCGAAAATAAGAAGGACGTACGCGAGGCCGTCGAGTACATTTACGAACCCGGCTTCGAGCAGGTGTTCTTCGACGTGCTGCAGCGCTACCTCGAAGGAAAGATGTACCTTTCGGCGCTCGAGTCTCTGACGAGCGAGTACAGCGCCCGCATGATGGCGATGAAGCAGGCCAGCGAGAACGGCGAAGAAGTATTGCACGACTTGAAACTTTTGAAGAACAAAACCAGGCAAGCGGTCATTACGCGCGAACTGTCCGAGATCGTGGGCGGCGCGAGTGTCCTCGTATGATCTTGAATCAGAACCTATCCAGGAGTCCTTATGACAACGCAGGCAAACGTGGAAAATAAACCCCAGATCAAGACCGGCGCTCCGGCCAAGACCTCGACGCTCGGAAAAGTCGTGCAGGTCATCGGTCCGACGATGGACGTACGCTTCGAGGCCGGCCAGCTGCCGAACATTCTCGACGCCGTCATCGTGAAGGTCAATAACCAGGAGATCGTCGGCGAAGTCGCCCAGCACTTGGGCAACAACGTCGTCCGCTGCATCGCGCTGTCTTCGACGGACGGCATGGTGCGCGGCACCGAGGCGTTCAATACCGGCAAGCCGATCTCGGTCCCGGTCGGCAAAGAGACGCTAGGCCGCATGTTCAACGTGCTCGGCAAGGCCATCGACGAGAAGCCCGAGGCCGTGACCAAGAAAACTTATCCGATTCACCGCTCGGCGCCGACGTTCGAAGAGCGCGAACCGGCGACACAGATCTTCGAGACCGGCATCAAGGCCATCGACATGCTCGCTCCGTATCCGAAGGGCGGTAAAGTCGGACTGTTCGGCGGTGCCGGCGTGGGCAAGTCCGTCATCATCCAGGAACTCATCCGCAACATCGCTTCCCAGCACGGCGGTTTTTCGGTGTTCGCCGGCGTCGGCGAGCGCACCCGTGAAGGAAACGATCTCTATTTCGAAATGAAAGAGTCGGGCGTGCTCGACAAGACCTGCCTCGTGTTCGGCCAGATGAACGAGCCGCCGGGGACGCGTTTGCGCGTTGCGCTGACGGCCCTTTCAATGGCCGAATATTTCCGCGACGAGGAAAAGCAGGACGTGCTGCTCTTTATCGACAACATCTTCCGCTTCACGCAGGCCGGTTCTGAAGTGTCGGCGCTGCTGGGCCGCATGCCTTCAGCCGTCGGCTATCAGCCCAACCTCGCGACCGAGATGGGCGACCTGCAGGAGCGCATCGCTTCGACGAAGAAGGGTTCTATCACGTCGGTGCAGGCCATATACGTGCCGGCCGACGATTTGACCGATCCGGCGCCTGCGACGACGTTCACGCATTTGGACGCGACGACGGTGCTGTCGCGCCAGATCGCCGAGCTCGGCATTTATCCGGCCATCGACCCGCTCGATTCGACGTCGCGCATTCTCGACCCGCACGTGATCGGCCAGGAACATTATGACGTCGCGCGCCGGGTGCAGCGCATCCTCCAGCGTTACAAGGACCTTCAGGACATCATCGCGATCCTGGGCATGGACGAACTCTCCGACGATGACAAGCTGACCGTCGCCCGCGCCCGCAAAATCCAAAAGTTCCTTTCTCAGCCGTTCTTCGTCGCCGAGACGTTCACCGGCCGCAAAGGAAAATACGTGCCGCTGAAGGAGACCATCGCCGGCTTCAAGAAGATCGCCGACGGCCAGATGGACGAATACCCCGAGCAGGCCTTCTACATGGCCGGCAACATCGACGAAGTCGTCGAGAACGCCCAGAAGATGAAGGGCTAAGGAACCATGAGTCTGGCCTTCGACCTCAAAGTGGTGACGCCCGACGGCGTCGCGTTTCAGGGCACGACGATTTCCGTTGTCGCGCCCGGCACTTTGGGGTATCTTGGAATCCTTAAGA
>CAZCVC010000017.1:0-6701 GCA_964502045.1 uncultured Planctomycetia bacterium
GCTCGGAAGTCCTGTCGGCTTTGAGCTCCGCGATGATCTCATCCACATTGGAAGCCGGAGAATCGATCGCCGCCGTGCACGGCGCGCAGCCAAGACTGCGGTAACGCTTCCCATTCTTTGAAAAATACAGGCTGACGACCGGAATGTTCTCCCGCTTGATGTATTCCCAGATATTGACTTCCGTCCAATGCAGGAGCGGATGGATGCGGATGTGCGTGTTTTCCTCGAAATTGGTCTTGAACTGGTCCCAGAGCTCCGGCGGCTGGTCCTTGAAGTCCCACTCGAAATTCTTGTCGCGCGGCGAAAAATAGCGCTCTTTGGCGCGCGTCGATTCCTCGTCGCGGCGGATGCCGAGGATGAGGCCCTTGTAATCGTACTGCTCCATGATCTGCTGCAGTCCCTGGGTTTTCAGCGCCGTGCAGCAGTTGATGCGGCCGAGCGTGTGGTTCATGCCTTCAGCCAGCGCCTTCTTGTTCTGCCCCACGATCAGGTTCAGGTTCCACTCTTTGGCGTACCTGTCGCGGAACTCGATCATCTCGGGGATCTTATAGGAAGTGTCGATGTGCACGAGCGGCAGCGGCACGTGGCCGTAGAACGCCTTGCGCGCCAGCCACAGCAGCACGTTCGAATCCTTGCCGATGGACCAGAGCATGGCCAGCTTCTTGAATTTTTTATACGCCTCTCGCAGGATGAAAACTGATTGGTTCTCGAGTTTGTCCAGATGGTCCATGAGAATTTGAGCTTCGCTTTCATTTTAATATGACTAATTTAGTTCTATATGTATAGTTAAAAATATAACATATATTACCTAATTGGTCAAATATGTTTTTTTAGAACGGAGGGGCTCAGGACTAGGGTTATTTTTTGGGTTAAGCGGGCTTGTTCGGCGGGCCGGTGGGGACGATGTCGGACCCGGGGAAAGATGTCGGATCGGTGCCGGGCTTCCGGATGCGCTCGGGGTCCGGCACGTTGACGACCTTCGAGATGCGCGTGTAGACGTAGGCCGTATTCTGCAGGCATTCGACGGTCTCGAGCTTGTATTGATCGGACAGCGTGTGGAAAATATTGGGTATTTCTCCCTGGTAAAAAATTTCCTGGATCACATAGATGTCCTGATAAAGGTGGCGGTGAAAACCCTCGAGCACCTTCTGGGTATTCATGTTCGCGTTCGCGAAATCGATGGCGCCATATTCGCGGACGACGTACTGTCCCGGCCGGTCCGTGATGATCAGCGAGTGCTTCGAAGCGTTCTTTTCCAGGAAACCGATCACGTATTCGTATTGGCGCGGCAGGGTCTGGGTGTTGGAAAAGCGGCCCTCGATCGTGATCGGATGGTACAGCACGAATAGCGCGCAGGCGATGATGAAATAAACCGAAGCATTGCGGCCTTCCGAAAACCAGCGCAGAAAAGCGACGGCCGCCATCGACAATACGATGCACGTCAGAACGAAATAACGCGCCGTCGAAGGGTGCGTGGCATGGCCGAAATAATAGGAGGCGTAGACGGTCCAGTGCGCGGCCAGCACCAGGAACACGGCCAGTGAAAAATCGCGCGCGGGCCGGTTGCGCAGAAACTTACGGCGCGTGTCCCCGCTGAAGATCAACAGCAGCGACGCGCAGGCTATGGCGCAGAAACCGAGAATGTTCAGGATCGTCGCGTAAGGCAGGTACGCATCGAAACGCCCGAGCGTAAGGAAAAAATTAAAGCTGTTGGTCCTAAAATGCTCGAATGAAAAAGGCACGACGCCCTGGGGGTTCTCGTACTGATCGACGATCAAGAGCCGCTGCCAGATCACCGGCACGATAAGCAGGGGCCCCGTCACCAGAAGCCAGAATTTCGCGGCGATCAGTTCAATCTTCAGGTAACCGAGGCTCAAAAGCAAGAGCGCCAGCCCGGCAGTAAAGATCAGCGACTCGGGCCGGCTCTGCGCCAGTACTAACAGGCAGAAAACGAGGAACTCGAAACGGTGCGCAGCCTTCGGCTTCTCGAGCCAGTGCCGCAGCGTCACGAGCGACACGATCACGCAAAACGCCCCGCTCAGGTCGTAGCCTCCGGAAGTCGCGCACTGCGAGACCAACGGCTGCGCGGCGGCGCAGACCATTCCCGTAAAGACCCAGAGCCTCTCGAGGTAACGCGTCAGGAACAGATAGACACAGAAGAAAATGAGAAAAGCGAAAAGCAGATTGGCGCGGTAAACGTTGCGGATGTCGTAGCCGAGCACGGTATGCAGCGTCTGCACGGCGAACGGCAAAAGGAACGGACGCTTTTCGATGATCGGATTACCACCCGCTTCGGGCTGAAAATTTCCATAGTAATAATAGCCCTGCGTGACGTTTTCAACGGTCTTCTTGTAAAGCATGCTATGCGCGACCGACGCCATGTTCGTCTCGTCACTCAGCACGCGCAGCCCGGGCTTCACGGAGACCGCGATTATCAGCGTCAGAATAAAGGCCGCCAAGAGACCGGGCCCATATACCGAAAGGATCTTTTTCCAGTCTAGTTTTTCAGCGCAGACCAGCTTGACCAGACTCCAGATCCAAAGCAAGACCAGCGCCATCACCAGATAATAGGTGGTGTGCAGCAGCAGGTTTTTGGCCATCACCTTATGCGATAGCGAAGAGATAAAAATCCCGTATAACGGCACTACCAGCGCCAGGATAATACCGTTCAGCGGCGTCAATATACCCAACGACTTACGCTTTAACTGCTCTATAAGGGTTAACTTATCTTTTTTCATAATTAGTAGTATTGATATTTAAATAATGGAGTAAAACTAATAAATTAACGCGTTATTTAATAGTTAATTCCCACTTTTAATCCTAATATTGTTGGCATTTGATATACGTTATACCCAAATTATACTTTTTTAATAACTTTGATGATTATTAATTCTTTATCAATTATATCTATTTCGTTAATAGAAAAAATAGATTACAGGTCAATTCAGGACATCAGAGATGAGGCTGGGATCGAATTTGATGCCGATGCTCTCGAATTTCTTCAGCATGTCGAGCTTGTCGACGCATTTCATGTAAGCCTCGACCGGGTCGATCGTGTCGCTACGCAGCAGCTCCAGCATCGAATCGTTCATCTGCTTCATGCCCTGCTTAATGCCGATCTGCATCGAGGACGGGATTTGGTGGGTTTTGCCCTCGCGGATGTGGGCGGCGACGGCGAAATTGGAGATAAGCACTTCGAACGCGGCCACGCGCCCTCCGGTCTTTTTTTTGCAGAGAGTCTGCGCGATCACCCCTTTCAGCGAAGACGCCAGCATCGTGCGGATCTGCGACTGGCGGTTGGCCGGAAACTGGTCGATGATACGGTCGATCGCGGATGGCGCCGTGTTGGTATGCAGCGTCGTGAACACAAGATGCCCGGTCTCGGCGGTCTCGAGCGCCATTTCGACGGTCTCGAGGTCGCGCATTTCTCCGACAAGCACGATGTCGGGATCTTCGCGCAGCGCCGCTCGCAGAGCCTGTTTGAAGCCCTGCGTGTGCTGGTAGGCCTCGCGCTGGTTCACAAGACAGCGGATGTTCGCATGCATGAATTCTATTGGGTCTTCGATCGTGATGATGTGGTCGGTGCGGTTCTTGTTGATCTGGTCGATCAGCGAGGCCAGCGTCGTGGATTTGCCGCAGCCGGTCGGACCGGTCACGATGACGAGGCCTTTCGTCAGGTAGCAGAAGTTTAAGACCGCCTTCGGAATGCCGAGTTCGTCGGGCAGCGGGATACGCTCCGGTATCATGCGGCAGACCGTGCCCATACCTTTGGCGTCGATGAAGATGTTCACGCGATAACGGCCGGTGCCGGGAAGCTCGTATTCGAAGTCAGTGTCGCGCTTCTGCTCAAGCTCGGTCCAGTGGTGCTTGGGCGTAATCTCCTTTAAATACACTTCCATCTTCTCCGGGGTCGTTTCATCCGGGAAACCATCGACGTATCCCATGCTGCCGTTGATACGCATCATCGGGCGGACACGGGAACTGAAATGGAGGTCGGACGCGCCGACTTCCGCCATTCGCATGAATAGTTTATCGAGCCAGGGCATAGGGTATCCTTTAAGCTAATTTAATAATGACTTATCAAAGATTAACATAATTCAGCAATAATTTCAAGGGTTCACACAGAATTATTTTAGCGGGAAATCGGGGGTATAGCGGCAGTTTTATCGGACGTGACGGGCCGTGCTGCGGAAGCGGCGGCGGAAACTGGCCCGGGCCGGGGGGCGCGCGATGTTCTTGGCGAACGTCTCGGCGGGCACATCCGGGTGCGTGACGACCGTCAGCGTCGTGCTAAGCAGGCGCTCGATGTCGCGGATGTTCGAAGCCTGGTCCGGCGTCGCCAGCGAGATCGCGCGGCCTTCGTGCCCGGCGCGGCCCGTGCGGCCGATGCGGTGCACGTAATTTTCACTGTCTTCGGGCAAGTCATAATTAATGACGAGCTCGATGCCCTTCACGTCGATGCCGCGCGAGGCGATGTCGGTCGCGACGAGGATACGGTACCTGCCGAGCTTGAATCCGTCGAGCGCCTCGCGGCGCTGGCCGAGGGAACGGTCCGAATGGATCTCGGCGACCGGGTACTTCGCGTCGCGGAGCGCGTTCGTGATCTTCCGGGCGCCGATCTTCGTGCGGGCGAAAAGAAGGACGGTGCCGTGGAATTGCGGCAGCAGCTTCAGCAGCAGCTGGCGTTTGGATTCCTGGCGGACGATGTAAAGTTCCTGCAAAATTCTCTCGGCCGCGGTGCCGGTGCGCGCGATCTCGACGCGAATAGGTAGCTTCATGTAATGCGTGGCGATACTCAGGATCTCCCGCGGCATCGTCGCGGAGAAAAGCATGGTCTGGCGCTCTTTGGGCATGTAGCGCATGATGCGCTCGATCTGCGGCGCGAAGCCCATGTCCAGCATGCGGTCGGCCTCGTCGAACACGACGATCTTCGCGTCGTTCAGGCTGACCGTGCGCTGCTGCAGATGGTCGAGGAAGCGTCCGGGCGTCGCGATGAAAATACGGGTATGGCTCTTTTTAAGAGCCTGCACCTGCGTGCCCATGTTCATGCCGCCGATCAGGATGACCGGCTTGATATTGAAAGGCTGGCTGATCTTGCGCATAGTCTCTTCGACCTGCAGCGCAAGCTCGCGCGTGGGAACCAGGATGAGACCGGTGCCGGGGCCCTGGGCCAGTTTCTGGACCATCGGGATGCCAAACGCCAGCGTCTTGCCGGTGCCGGTCGCAGCGATGCCGAGCACGTCCTTGCCTTCGTTGGCGATCGGAATCGCCTGGTGCTGGATCGGCGTCGGGGTCTTGAACTTCATGTGCTCGATCACCTCGAGGATGCCCGGGGCGATGCCGAGGCCGTAAAACGTCGGCTGGGCCGTAGAGTCGTGAGTATTCATAGGAAAGACATTGTAACCTTTTATCGAGGGGAAATGGGATTTATTTTGCCGGTCAGTCTTTGCGTTTGCGCGAACGCTCGCCGATGCGGTGGATCGACGTCATGTAAAGAGCGCTCGGCAGCGCCTGCTTTCCGGAGACGATGACGACGGCATCGCCCCTTTTCAGCAGCTTCAGCCGCAGGATCTCGGCGTCGGTGCGGTGCACCATCTCGTCGGTGTTGAAAGACATCTTCACGTCCAGCGGGCTCACGCCTCGCAGCAGGTTCACGCGGCCCAGCGTCGCCGACGAATGGCTGACCGCGAAGACCTCGCACGGCGGGTTCAGCTTCGAAATATAGCGCGCCGTTTTGCCGGACGGCGTGAAAACCACGATGCCGTCGGCCTGCAGTTCTACGGCCGCGTAGACGGCCGCGCGCGTGATCGAGCTCAGGTTCAGGTCCTGTTCGGCGTAGATCTCCTTGTCGAGTGAAGTGCGGGTAGAGGCTTCATCGCGCTCGGCCTCCTCGACGATACGACGCATCGTGCGGACGGCCTGGACCGGATACCGGCCGATCGCGGTCTCGCCGGACAGCATGACGGCGTCGGTGCCGTCGAAGACGGCGTTGGCGATGTCGGAGACTTCGGCGCGCGTCGGATGCGGTTTTTCTATCATCGTTTCGAGCATCTGCGTGGCCGTGATGACCGGGATCTTGAAATCGGCGGCCTGCCGGATCAGCGCCTTCTGCACGCCAGGTACTTTTTCGATGCCCATCTCGATGCCGAGGTCGCCGCGCGCGATCATGACGGCGTCGGACAGCGCGAGGATGGACGCGGCGTTCTTGACGGCCACCGGCTTTTCGATCTTCGCGATGAGCGGGATCGCCGACGAATGCCGGGACAGCCATTTTTTCACGGTCAGCATGTCGCCCTTGCTGCGGACGAATGAAAGCGCGACGTAATCGGCGCCGGCATCAACGGCCGCTTTCAGGTCAAGCCGGTCTTTCGGCGTCAACGCAGGCAGCGTGACCGGCGCGTGCGGCAGGTTGATGCCCTTGTTCTGGCCGAGCGTCCCGCCCGAGACGACGCGGCAGGCGACGCCGGCCGGTCCGACGTTTTCGACCGCGAGCTGGATCGCGCCGTTGTCGATGAGAATGGCATCGCCGCGTTTCAGCATGCGCTTGAAAGACTTGCAGGACGTCCAGATGACGCCGCCCGAGGCGAGGCCCGAACCGATCTTGATCAGGATGCGCGAGCCGGTCGCCAGCATCATCGTCTGGTTCTTCACGAGGCCGGTGCGGACGCGCGGCCCCTGGAGGTCGACGAGCACGGCGGGAC
>CAZCVC010000017.1:6801-12535 GCA_964502045.1 uncultured Planctomycetia bacterium
AATTTCAGACGCGTATCGGAAGGATGAAAAACGGGATCCCCTGCTGGTAGAGCCTTCTCTGCAGCACAAACACCGTGTGGTTGTGGAGAAGTTTCGTGAAGACCGTCTCTTCCGGGAATACGAGCTGTCCGCCGAAAAAAACCGCATTGGGATAGCGCTTCAACAGCTCCGGTGAGATCTTCTCCGCCTCGCTGATCACGTCGAGGCCCAGATACGAAAATCCTTCGGCGTGTCTCCCCTGGCTCTGCATCAGAGACACGTAGCGCTCGACGTCTTTAGAAATTTTCGCCTTCAGATGCCCCACCTCATCGGCGCCCTTGAAATTGCCGGCATCGATGACGCCGATCTCAACGAACACGTAATTTTTGAACGCGCCGCCGAAAAGACGTACCACGTTGAACAGCGTGTGCAGCCCGAGACCGTTGAAGCCGTTCACGAGAAGCACGGCCGTCTTCGCCTGCAGGTCGACTTCCTGCGGCGCCGGCATCTTCTCGAGCTCGACGGCGACGGCTTCCTGCAGGAGATTATCGAGGCGCTTCAGCATCTGCGCCGTCTTCAAATAATGGCGCTTGATGACGATGGCCACCGCGATCAGGGAGCCCGTGATCAGGATCGTGATCCAGCCGCCGTCGTGGAACTTCAGCACCGTCACCGAGACCAGGATGAACGTCGTCGCGATGAGGCCCAGGCCCGCCACGAGCAGCTTGTGCCACCACCCGGCCGCGGTGCCGCGCACAGTCCACCAGTGCTTCACCATGCCCAGATGCGACAGGCAGAACGTGATGAACACGTTGATGCTGTAAAGCACGACAAGAAAGCGCACGGAGCCGCCGGTGAAAACGATCGTCGCGAGCGCCGCCGCGCCCATCCACAGCACGCCGTTCTGCGAGACCAGGCGGTCCGAGAGCGTCGCGAACCTCGAAGGGAACCAGCGATCAAGCGCCATGTTCGAAAGAATCTTCGGCCCGCCGAGAAAACCGGTCTGCGCGGCGATAAAAAGGATCATGGCTTCCGAGATCAAGGTCACGAGAACGAAGATTTGACCGCTCGATCCCCAATCGGCTGCAATACGTTCGAAGAGCACGGCGTTCAGTGTCTTTCCGGGCACGTGGTTGACGTGGAACAAAAGGTACGCGAGCATCAGGCCCATGACGGTGAACGACAGCGAGAACGCCATGTAGCGCATCGTGCTTTTTCCGGTCTTCACCTTCGGCTCCCTCAAGATCCCCATGCCGTTGGACACGGCCTCGATGCCGGTGAACGTGCCGGCGCCCATGCTGTAGGCGCGCAGGATCAGGAAGATCATCGCCCAGGTCCCCATCTCCGACTGCGTCGCCTGGATGTCGAAAGCCGTGGCGTTCCAGACTTCCGCAAAGTTGCCCGAATGCGATATCAGCGCGTACAGGATCACGAACGTGTGCGTCGCCAGGAAGACCAGGAATATCGGGACCAGCGGCACGACCGACTCCTTCACGCCGCGCAGGTTCATGATCGTCAGCACGAGCACGCCCATGATGGCGAAGCTGATCTTGTACGTGTGCCAATGCGGCGGCAGGAAACTGAAGATCGCGTCGGTGCCGGCGACAATAGAGATCGCGATGGTCAGGATATAATCGATCAGCAGCGCGCAGCCGGACACGAGGCCCGCGCCCGGAGACAACAGCTTCGAGGCGACGAGGTAACCGCCGCCGCCGGCAGGAAAAAGCTCGATGATCTGCGAGTAGCTGGCGCTGATCAGGAACACGGTGATTACCGAGCCAATCGCGACGAAAATGCTCAGATAATTATGGCCCTGCAGCGCCAGGAACGCTTCTTCGGGGCCGTAGCAGGAAGAAGAAAGCCCGTCGGCGCCGAGGCCGATCCAGGCAAAGAACGCGATCAGAGACAAGTGATGGAAAACGGACTTGTCGAGCGGGCTTTTCGCCTTACCGACGACGGCCCGGTTGATCATTTCGAAGAATGAAGGTTTCGACATATAGCTGCCTTTTTGTAATTCTTACAGCTTGATATATAGCCTTCAATTCTAAAGAAAAAAGGTTAAATAATAAAGAAAATACCGTGGAGACGGCTTTTAGGAACGCTTTAAATGCGGGACGCCGGAACCCGGCGGGCTTTCGATCGCGGCTTCCTCGAGGGGCCGGTAGTCGTTCTTCTCGAATTTCGAAAAAATTTCATAGGCGCAGGGCACGACGAAGAGCGTCAAGACGGTGGAAAACGTGACGCCGCCGACGATGGCGACGGCCATCGGCACGATAGTTTCGGAGCCGGAGCCGCGCGCGAACGCTTCGGGCAGGGCCGCCGCGACCGTCGCCACGGACGTCATCAGGATCGGCCTTAAGCGTATCGGGCAGGCTTCCAGCAGCGCCGTGCGCACGTCGCTTCCCTGCCGGCGGCGCTCGTTGGTAAAATCCACCAGCAGGATGGAATTTTTCTTCACGATACCCATCAGCAGGATCAGGCCGATCATGCTGTAAAGATTCAGCGACTGGCGGCTCACGTAAAGCGCGAAGGCGGCGCCGGTGATGCTGAACGGCAGCGCCAGGAGCACCGTGACCGGATGGATGAAGCTGTTGAACTGCGTCGCCAGGACCATGTAGGCGACGAAGAGGCCGAGCACGAGCGCGAATATCAGGCTCTGTATCGATTCTTTGAAAGCCTGCGAGCCGCCCGAGAACACGGCGTGGTAGTCCGACGGCAGGGCTTTCTTCGTGATCTCCTGGACTTTGCTCAGCGCGTCCTGCTGCGACGTGCCGGCGGCGGGATTCGCGTAAATGCTGATCGCCCGCTCGCGGTTCTTTCGGGTGATCGACGACAACGTCGGCACTTCTTCGTACGTCACGACGGCCGAAAGCGGCACCGACTCACCGACCTGATTGCGCACGAATATCTCACCTATGTCCGCGGCCTCGGCGCGGTCCTTGCCGGCCAGGCGCACGCGCACGTCATAACGCTTGCCGTTGGAAGTGAATTTACCCGCGCGGATGCCGCCGATCGTCGCGTTGATCGCGTCTGCGATCGTGTGAATGTCGACGCGGTGCGCGGCAGCCTTCGCGCGGTCGGGGCGGATCTGAAGCTCGGGCTGTCCGAGACGGTAATCGGTGTCGATATCGACCATGAGGCCCGTCTCCTTCATCTGCTTCATGATCTCTTCGCTGATATCGGCGAGTTTTTTCCAATCGGGGCCGCGCACCGTGAACTCGACCGGAAAGCCGCGCTGGGCCGTGAACCCCGCCTGCGACAGGTCCTGGATGACGGCTCGCTGCACGCCGGGAATAGAGTTAAATTCCTTGCGGCATATCTGCATATATTCCGACTGCGTCATGCGGTGGCCGTTGACCATGGGCCGCTTTTCGAGCGGCTTCATCGTGACGAATAGGTTGCCTTGGTTCGGCTGGCCGCCGCCGAAGCCTCCAACGGCGCTGTAATAGAAAGCGGAGGCCGGCTGTTCCATCAGGAATTTTTCGGCCTTCTTGAAAACTTCGTCGGTCGCGCCCATCGAGGACCCGAGCGGCAGCACGATGCGCACGAGGAAGCGGCTCTGGTCCTGGGACGGGACAAATTCCTTCTTCAGCAGGCCGAAAAGTCCGATCGACACGGCGAATATCGCCGCCGAAACGACGACGACGAGCACACGGCGTTTCAGGCAGAACTCGAGCGCTGAGCGGTAGCGCGCGTTCAGCCGGCGCATCTTGTCGTCGACGTAGCGGCCTAGCTTCGTCGTGTGGCCCACGTCGAGAAAGCGCGAACAGCGCATCGGCGCGATTGTGAGTGCCTCGAGCAGGGAAAACATCACGGCGACCGAGATCGTGACGCCGAACTGGAAGAAAAATTTGCCGATCATGCCCTTCATGAAGATCACCGGGATGAAGATAGCCAGGATCGCGATGGACGCGGCCAGCGCCGCAAACGTGATCTCGCGCGCGCCGACGAACGCGGCCTGCATGCGCGAAAGCCCCTTTTCCTGGTAACGCGAAATGTTTTCGAGCACCATGATGGCGTCGTCGACGACGACGCCGATGACCAGCGACAGGCCGAGCATCGTGAACGTGTTGATCGTGAAACCGAGGAAATAGATGACGAAGAACGCGCCCAACAGCGACGTCGGGATCGCCAGCAGCACGTTCAGCGTCGCGCTCCAAGAACCGAGGAAGAAGAAGCACACCAGCGACGTGAGGATAACGGAGTATAGGAGGTTTTGCGTCAGCACGTGCACGGAGTCCTTGATGAAACGAGTCGTGTCGAACACGACCTCCAGTTGCATGTTTTCGGGCAGGCGCGTCTGCACGATCTTCATTTTTTTCTTCACGGCTTCGGCGACGGCAACGGCGTTGGTGCCGCGCTGCTTCACGATGCCGAGGCCGATGGCCGGACGGCCTCCCGAGCGTGAAATGCGGCGGATATCGGCCAGGCCGTCCTCGACGGCGCCGATGTCGCTGATCTTGAGCCCGTTCCACACGGGTCCGGCGCGCACGCGCGAAGGGATCACCATGTCGCCGAATTCCTTGGCCGTCGTTGCCTCGCCGTATACGCGCACGTTGATCTCGCGCGGGCCCGTGTCGATGTAGCCGGCCGGCAGGTCCGCGTGCTGGGACCCGATCGCGTCGAGCACGTCCTCGACGGTGATCTCCTGCTCTTTCATTTTTTTGGCGTTAAGCCAGACGCGCAGGTTGGGGTCGACGTAGCCGCCGAGGCGCACGTCGCCGACGCCGGCGACGGTGGTAAACTGGTCCTTCAGCACATCGTTGACGTAGCGGACGAGGTCCACCATCGGACGGTCGCCGGAAAGCGCCATCCACATGATCGGCTGATCTTCGGGGTTCGTCTTCGAGACAACGGGAGGGTCGATCTCATCGGGCAGGTTGCGCTGGGCCTGCGAGATCTTCGACTGCACGTCCTGCAGCGCGGCATCGATGTCGCGGTTAAGATCGAGCTCGATCGTGATCTGGCTCTGGCTCTGGCCCGAGGTCGAGCTGATTTCCTTGATCCCCTGCACGCTCATGACGGCGTTTTCGAGGATGTCCGTGACCTCGGTCTCCATGACCTCGGGCGCGGCGCCCTCCCACGTCACGCTGACCGAGACGATCGGGAAATCGACGTCCGGCAGTTGGCTCACGCCGAGGTTCTTGAAGCCGATCCAACCGAACACGATGATGCCGATCATCAGCATCCACGCGAACACCGGGTTTTTTATCGAAAAATCGGAAAGCGTCATTTTAAAATCCTTTTCACCGAGTTTCTATTGTACACGTTCGGGAAGGACGCGAGAAAAAAAATCAGTCTGCGGGAGGAGGTCCGGGCGGCGCGTCCGCGGGAGGGTGCCTGAATTTTCTTTTTTCGCGGCGGCCCTCCCACTTCGAGTGGAGTTTTTCGAATTTTTCTTTCTGGGCCGGCGTGAGCAGCGCGGCAATCTCTTCACGGGCCTGCGTTCGGACCGATTCGAGGCGCGGTTTGTTCTCCGCGCGCAGGGCCTCGATCTTTTCTCGCGTGTCCTCGAGGATCCTTTGTATTTTCTGTTTCTGGCCCGCGTCGAGCCTGAGTTCGCGGCTGAGGATCTCGAGCTTTTTTTCCGGTCTCCATCCCTGCAGACCGCAGTGGACGGCGCCGAAGGCGGCGAACCAGCCGACGAAGATGCCGGCGGCCAAACCTATCAGGATCTCTTTCCAGTGTATCCTCATGACTGCCCCATCACGAAACCAAGCACGTCGTCGTTCTTTGGCGCATCATTGGAGAACAT
>CAZCVC010000018.1:0-4348 GCA_964502045.1 uncultured Planctomycetia bacterium
GTTTCAGCGTGATGTGCGCGCCGGCCACCGGCTCGATCCAGTTTTCGTCGTATTCCTTGTCGTGCAAAAGCTCCCGCGTTTTGTCGACCCAGGGGCCCGTCGCGTTCAGCAGTTTGCGTGCCAGATAAAAAGGCTTCGGCGCGCCCTCGACCTTGATCTTATAGATGTTTTTCGTAAAATCGTATTCGAACGCCGTGACTTTCGCGTGCTCGTGACATTCGGCGCCGTTCGCGGCGGCCGACGCGATCGTCGCCTGCACGAGCTTAAGGTCGTCGGTGATGTGGTCCCAGAGCAGGATGCCGCCGAGGAGGCCGGCCGGGTTCAGTTCCGGCAGTTTTTTCAGCAGGGATTTTTTCGACCAAAAGATGGTCGGCAGCCTGCCGCGGCCCGACACGATCGACAACAGCGAATACAGCAGCGTGCCCAGATACACGAGGGCGGGCTTGCGCGGGTCGGAGGAGTAGGCGGGGATGACCAGCGAGATCGGCTTCACGAGGTCAGGCGCGATCTTTTCTAGCGTGCGGCATTCTCTTAAGGAGTGGAAAACGAAGCGGAAATTTTTCCAGGCTTCTTTGAAGTCGCCGCGGCAGAAAGCGTTCCAGGACAGCTCCAGGTACCGGAGGCCGCCGTGAATGAGTTTCGAGCTTTTGGAACTGGTTCCGGAGCCGAACGTGCGGGCCTCGAACAGCACGGTGCGGATGCCCCGGAGCGCGGCTTCGCGCGCGATTCCGGCGCCGGCAATGCCGCCGCCGATGATCGCGATGTCATGGATATCCTGGCCGTTGGAATCAATCATATAACTGATTATACCAGAAGCAGTTATAGCTTCAAAAGGGGCTTTTTTTGCGGATTTTGCCATAAGGGCTTAAATTTGATTAGTTCTATTAAATAGTGCATACTTTAGAATATATCTTATGAAGCGTATTACCTTCACCAAACCCGAATTCGAATTATTCGGGCCAGCTCAATCGCGCGGCGACGCTCGACGAGCTCATGGAAAAATACGGCGTCTCGCTCGTGCTGGTCAGGGCGGCTTCGGCGACGGCACGCTGTCCGGCTGTCCTGCTAATGAAAGGAGAGGGAGATGATCGTACTGATGCTCACGGCACTGGGCCTGGCCGCCGTCGCCGCCGCGGTCTTCGTTTTCGGGGTCCGGCGCGTGCAGAAGGAGACTTTCGACGCTTCCTCCGTGCGCAACGACGTGAGCGCCGTCGTCGATGAGATCAAAAAGCTTTACGACGAAAAAGCGCAGCTCGTGCGCGAAAACGACAGGCTCAAGGCCGAGATCGAGCGCCTCAAAAGATCCTGATCAGAACTTGAAGTTCCAGGCTTCCTTCGAATAAAATTCTTCGATCAATCTTTCCATTTTTCCGTCCGCCGTGAACTCCGCGTTTCCCGAAGCCTCCCAGGCCGCGGCCACCGCGCGCTTCACGTCCGGCGCTTTCAAACCCAGGTTGACGACAAAGTCCGCGTGCCCGCGTCCGCCGCGGTAGTCCGGCTCATGCGCCGGCATCGCCAGGTACTTTTCGATACGGGGAACGTCGAAGTCGAGCAGAAACGTGCCGTGGAACAGTACGTACTTTCTTTTGCGCCGCTGAGCGTTCCCGGAAAATTTAAGCCCGCCGAGCGCCAGGTCCGTGATGCCGCGCGCGGCGACGGAGGGGCCGGCCAGCCGTTTTAAGGCCGCGGCGTTCGCCGCCATCACGAATTCGTTGGTCGAACGGATGCCGGACAGCGCCGGGCGGCTCTTGATCTCAAGAACGAGCGTGTAGTTGAGGCAGCCGGGCCCCTGCAGCACGGTGCCGCCGCCGCTGACGCGCCGAAGCACCGGCACGCCGTCGCGGCGGCAGGCCTCTAGTCGCGTTTCTGAGGTCTTGTTGGAAAACCCGAGCACGGCGAAATATTTATCCGGCGACCAGAAGCGCAGGATCTCGCCCGAAAGGCCTTCTTCGGCCGATTCCAGAAGCGCGTCGTCGCAGGCCAGATTTTCTTCGGGGGCCGGGAATGTCAGGTCCAATATTTTCATCTGTGGTATTTTAGCAGACTCTATAGTAAAATTATCCGGTTATTCGATACAAGGTTTCGCTGAGACCCAGCGATTGTATTGAATCAGATAGGCAGATTCGTCGACTTAAAAATGAACGAACAAGATATCCGGATGGACACGAACCCGGCCAACGGCAACGAAGGGTACGAATCTCTCGAGCATCGCATTCGGTACGCGATCGAGCAGGACCCCGATTTTTTCCAAAAGTTCGTTTCAAAACTTCAGAAGTCCGGCGTCCGCGCCCAATTCCCCGTCACGACCCCTTATCTAAACACGATCCCGGCCGACCAGGAGCCGGCGTATCCCGGCAATCGCGAGATCGAAAGAAAGATCAAGAGCTACGTCCGCTGGAACGCGATGGCGATGGTCGTCAAGGCCAACCGCCTGTTCGGCGGCCTCGGGGGACACATCTCGACCTACGCGTCGCTGGCGACGCTCTACGAGGTCGGCTTCAACCATTTCTTCCGCGGCCCCGACGGTCCGGACCTGGGCGACCTCGTCTATTTCCAGGGACACGCCTCGCCCGGCAACTACGGGCGCGCTTTCCTCGAAGGCCGCCTCACCGAAACCAACCTTCATAATTTCCGTCAGGAACTGGCTCAGGGCGGCGGCCTTTCATCCTACCCGCATCCTTATCTGATGCCCGATTTCTGGCAGTTCCCTTCGGTGTCGATGGGCCTGGCGCCGATCGGATCGCTCTATCAGGCGCGCTTCATGCGCTACATGACCGCGCGCGGTTTTCTCAAGGGGCGCGAGCCCAAGATCTGGTGTTATATAGGAGACGGCGAATCGGACGAGCCCGAAACGCTCGGCGCGCTGACGCTGGGCGGCCGTGAAAATCTCGACAATCTGATCTGGGTGGTCAACTGCAACCTCCAACGTCTCGATGGCCCCGTGCGCGGCAACGGCAAGATCATCCAGGAGCTCGAAGGCCTGTTCCGCGGCGCCGGATGGAACGTGATCAAAGTCATCTGGGGCTCGGACTGGGACGAACTTTTCAAAAAAGACAAGAAGGGCCTTCTGCTGAAGCGCATGGAAGAGGCCGTCGACGGCGATTACCAGAAATATTCGGTCGAGCCGGGCAGCTACACGCGCAAGCATTTCTTCGGCAAGTACCCCGAGCTTTACGAAATGGTGAATCACCTGTCCGACGACCAGATCCGCAAGATGCTGCGCGGCGGCCACGACCCGAAAAAAGTTTACGCGGCGTACAAGGCGGCCGTCGAGCACAAAGGCCAGCCGACCGTGATCCTCGCGAAAACGATCAAGGGCTACGGCCTCGGCGAAGCCGGCGAAGGCCGCAACATCACGCACCAGCAGAAGAAATTGAACGAAAAAGAACTGCGCGAATTCCGCGAGCGCTTCAACATTCCGATCAAGGACGAGGAGATCAACGACACGCCGTTCTACCGCCCGCCGGCCGACAGCCCCGAAATGAAATATCTTCACGAACGCCGCAAGGCGCTCGGAGGCTACCTGCCGAGCCGCAAGGTCAAGGCCGCAAAGATAGATGTGCCGGTCGCTGATTTTTACGCCGAGTTCCTGAAGGGCTCCGACGGTGAGGCCTCGACGACGATGGCGTTCGTGCGCATTCTCACGAAGCTGCTGCGCCACCCGACGATGGGCCGCCGCGTCGTCCCGATCATTCCGGACGAGGCGCGCACGTTCGGCATGGACGCGCTGTTCCGCCAGATCGGCATCTACTCTTCCAAGGGCCAGCTTTACGAGCCCGTCGACCGCGAATCGCTGCTTTATTACCAGGAAGCCAAGGACGGCCAGATCCTCGAAGAGGGCATCACCGAAGCGGGCTCGATGTGTTCGTTCATCGCGGCCGGCACCGCGCACGCGAACTATGGCGAGTACATGGTGCCGTTCTACATTTATTATTCGATGTTCGGTTTCCAGCGCGTCGGCGACCTGATGTGGCTGGCCGGCGACATCCGGGCCAAGGGCTTCCTGCTAGGGGCCACCGCCGGCCGCACCACGCTCAACGGCGAAGGGTTGCAGCACCAAGACGGCCACAGCCTGTTGCACGCGAGCACGATTCCGACGCTGATGGCGTACGACCCGGCCTTCGCCTACGAGATCGCCGTCATCATCCGAGACGGGCTGCGCCGGATGTACCAGGAGGGCGAAGAGCTCTTTTATTACCTCACGCTCTACAATGAGAACTACGCCATGCCGTCGATGCCGGCGGGCGCGGAGGAGGGCATCCTCAAAGGGCTCTACAAGTTCAAGCCTGGGCCGCAGGGCAAAAAGCACAAGGCCCACCTCTTCGGCAGCGGGCCGATCATCCACAGC
>CAZCVC010000018.1:4358-11657 GCA_964502045.1 uncultured Planctomycetia bacterium
CGTTGAACGGCGAAGGCCTGCAGCACCAGGATGGCCACAGCCACCTGATCGCCTCGACCATCCCGACGCTGCTGACGTACGAGCCGGCGTTCCTGTACGAGCTGGCCGTGATCATCGAAGACGGCATGCGGCGCATGTATGTGAACGAAGAGGACATTTTCTATTACATTTCCGTGCACAACGAAAACTACGCGATGCCGTCGATGCCCGAAGGCTGCCGCGAAGGCATTTTGAAGGGGCTCTACAAGTTCCGCAAGAGCACGGCGGCCCACAAGGTCAAAGCGCAGATCCTCGGCTCGGGTGCCATCATGCGCAGCGCGCTGAAGGCTGCCGAGATTCTGGAAAAAGACTACGGCGTCGCCGTCGACGTCTGGAGCGCTACCAATTACAAACAGCTGCGCGTTGACGCGCAGAACGCCCAGCGCTGGAACATGCTGCACCCGGCTGAAAAACCGAAAACATCCTATCTCGAAGACGTGTTGGCGAAAGAAGAGGGGGCGTTCGTCGCCGTGTCCGACAACATGAAGGTCGTTTCCGATCAGATCGCGGCGTGGGTCCCGGGCGGGCTCCTATCGCTCGGCACCGACGGCTTCGGCCGCAGCGACACGCGTGAAAATTTGAGAAGGTTTTTCGAAGTCGACGCCGAGATGACCGTCGTTGGGACGCTTTACGCGCTCGCGAAAAGAGGCAAGGTCGAGATGAAGCTCGTCGACAAGGCGATCAAAGACTTGAAAGTGGACCCGGAAAAAGTTCACCCGGTCCTCGTTTAGCTTTAGGAGAATTCATGGACATACGCGTTCCTAATTTGGGCGAAGGCGCCGAGAGCGGCACTGTCGTCAATATCTACGTCAAGGTCGGCGACAAGATCGCGAAAGACCAGACGATCATCGAGCTTGAGAACGAAAAGGCCGTCGCACCGATCCCTTCAACGGCGGCCGGCGTCGTGACGAAGATCTACGTGAAGTCGGGAGATAAAGTTTCTGTGGGCACCGCGATCGCTCAGGTTACCGAAGACGGCGCCGCGCAGGCGTCGGTCGTCGAAGAGCGCAAGACCGCCCCGGCACCGTCTCAGACGTCCGGCGCGCAGGCCCCGGCCGCGGCGCCCTCCGGCGAATATCATTATTCCTCTCCGAGCGGTTTTCCGCCGCCGGCGTCCCCGACCGTCCGCAAAGTCGCCCAGGAATTGGGCCTCGATCTGACGCGCATCAAAGGAAGCGAAGCCGGCGGACGCATCGTGATGGACGACCTGAAAAAATATATCGCGTGGCTGCAGAGCGCCGCGTCCTCTCCGAAGGCCTCCGCGTCACCGGCCGGCACGAAGCCCGCGCCCGCCGAAAGCATTGATTTTTCGAAGTGGGGCGGCGTCACGAAGAAGCCGCTCACGTCGCTGCGCCAGAAGATCGGGCTGAAGATGTCGGAGTCGTGGACGACGATCCCGCACGTGACCCAATTCGAGGAAGTCGACATCACGGCGCTTAACTCATTACGCAAAAAATACGCGCCCGAGTACGAAAAGAAGGGTGCGAAGCTGACGCTGACGTCTTTCCTGATCAAAGGCGTCGTCATGGCGTTGGCCAAGTATCCGGGCTTCCGTTCGAGCCTCGACGAACGCGCGAATGAAATGGTCGTCAAAGATTACTATCATATCGGCATCGCCGTCGACACCGAGCAGGGCCTGATCGTGCCGGTGCTGAAGAACGCGGACAAGAAATCGCTGCTCGAGATCTCCAAGGAGCTCGACGCGCTGGCCGAAAAGACGCGTTCGCGCAAGGTCTCGGCTGACGATCTCAAGGGCGGCGTGTTCACGATATCCAACCTCGGCGGCATCGGCGGCACGTTCTTCACGCCGATCATCAACAAGCCCGAGGTCGCCATCCTCGGCGTCGGCCGCGGCGTGCTGAAGCCGGTCATCGTCGTCGGCAAGGACAAAAAAGAAACGACGGAAACGCGGTTGATGCTTCCGGTGGGCCTTTCCTACGACCACCGTGTCATCGACGGCGCCGACGGCGCGCGGTTCATCCGCGAGATCGCCGGCGCGCTGGAAAATTTCAAGGAAGCGGACGTGAAGCCGTGACGAAAAACATCGAAGCCGAGATCGTCGTCATCGGCGCCGGCCCCGGCGGGTACGCGGCGGCGTTCTATGCGGCCGACCGCGGCAAGAAAGTCATCCTCATCGAGCAGGACAAGCGCCTCGGCGGCGTCTGCCTGAACCGCGGCTGCATTCCCTCGAAGGCATTGTTGAACGCGACCAAGATCATGCACGACGTCGAGCTTTCGACGGCGCGCGGCATCGAATTTTCGAAACCGGCCGTGAAGCTCGAGAAGCTGCGCGCCTGGAAAGAAGGCATCATCGACAAATTGGCCGCCGGCATCGCGGGCCTGGCGCAGAAGCGCGGCGTGCAGGTGCTCGCAGGACGCGGTATTTTCGAAGACTCCAAAACCCTGCGCGTCGAGACGAGCGAAGGACAGAAGTGGATCAAGTTCGGAAAGGCCATCATCGCCGTCGGCTCCAAGCCCGCGCTGCCGAAGGCGTTCGACCTCGGAAACAAGCGCATCATGACGTCTACCGAGGCGCTGGAGATCGAAGAAACGCCGAAAGACCTTCTGATCGTCGGCGGCGGTTACATCGGCATGGAGCTTGGCACCGTCTACGCGGCGCTCGGCAGCCGCATCGTAATGGTCGAGGCCATGCCTTCGATCCTCGCGGGCGCCGATGCCGACCTCGCGCGCCCGGTCATGCGCTTCGCCGAGAAAAATTTTAAGGAGATCCGGCTCAACACCAAAGTTTCGAAGATGGCGACGGCCGGCAAGCAGATCAAGGTCACGGTCGAGGTCGGCGGCAAGCTCGTCGACGAGCTTTACGACCGTGTTCTCGTGTCCGTTGGCCGCACGCCCAACTGCGCGGATCTCGGCCTGCAGAGCACGAAGGTCCAGCGCGACGACAAAGGTTTTATCAAGGTCAACAAGCAGCTGCAGACGGCAGATCCCGACATTTACGCGATCGGCGACGTTGTCGGCGGGCTCATGCTCGCGCACAAGGCCTCGAAGGAAGCGCGTGTGGCTGTCGACGCTATCTTCGGCGAGTCCACGGTGTTCGAGAATATCATCATCCCGGCCGTCGTGTTCACGGAACCTGAAGTCGCCTGGTGCGGTCTGACGGAAAACGAGGCCCGCGAAAAGAACATCGAGATCAAGGTCGCGAAATTCATGTGGGGCGCCTCAGGACGTGCGCTGGCCAACGACAAGGCCGAAGGCCTGACGAAACTCATCATCGAACCCGCGACCGAGCGCATCCTGGGCGTAGGCCTTGTGGGTTCGGGCGCCGGCGAGCTCATCGGCGAAGGCGTGCTCGCGATCGAAATGGGCGCGACGGCCAAAGACCTCGCGGAAGCGGTGCACCCGCACCCGACGCTGTCCGAAACCCTGATGGAAGCTGCGGAAGCCTTTTACGGGCACGCGACGCATATTTATTCTCCCAAGAAGTAAACCTGCGGCGATGAATCCAGCCCATCCAACACGGGTGTTTTCCGATGCAGGATGGGCTGGATGAAACCCGCCCACCCCGGAACCGGCATGTCGAATCCTTTCGCGCCGCGCAAGTACGGCGAGCTCCAGAAAGTCACGGACCGCGTCTACATCTACCGCAATATCACCAATTCCTCGTTCATCATCGGCGACCGCGGCGTGGCCGTCATCGATACGCAGGTCAATTTTCCGACGGCTGTCCAGGTGCTGAAGTCTATCCGTTCCGTCACGACCAAACCCATCACACACGTGATTAATACCCACTATCATTGGGACCACACCAACGGCAACCAGCTTTTCAGGGACGAGGGCGCCGTTGTCGTCTCCTCGAAGCTGACGAAGGAATTCATGACCGTGCGCGCGCCCCGGCAGAAAGAATTTCTTTCCGGCCGCGGCTTCGAGCTCGGCAATGACCCGCTTCTTCCGGAAGAAACGTTCGAGGGCGAGCGCACGATCGATCTCGGCGGCGTAACTCTCCGGCTGTTTTTCGCCGGGAACGCCGAGACCGACGACGCAACGGCCGTCCACGTGGCTGGCGAAGGCGCGCTGATCACCGGCGACACGGTCATGACCGGAAGTTTTCCGATCTTCGGCCAGCCCTGTTGGGACGAGGGCCTCCAGGACCGCCAGTGGATCGACACCATCCGCGGCCTGATGGCGCTCGGTCCCCGGCACATTCTTCCGGGCCACGGGCCGCTGGCCGGCAAGGCCGAGGTGGACCTGTTGCTGCGCATCGAGGAATATTTTCTCGCGGAAGTGGGCGCTTGCGTTGCGCGCGGGATGGACGCAGGGGCGACGTTGAGGCATCTGGAGCCTGCGTTGCCGGACTGGATGAAAAAAATCCCGCTCGTCTGGGGCACGCCGCGCTACGCGGTGCTGCGGGTCTGGCGCGGGCTGACGCGCCGGGCAGGCGATACGGAGCAAGGCTGGCAGCGCTTCAAGCCGTCGGCGATACCGTCGGCCGACGTATCCGCCAAAGTCAAAGGAAGCGAAAGCCAGATCGACCTGCTGTCGATGGCGGCGGAAGCCGCCGAGGGCGGAGATACCGCGATGCGTCTGTCGATCCTAAAGAAATGCGCTGAAATTTTCCCGCACTCGCCGGAAGTGCTCACGGCCTACGCCGACGCGCTGATCGAGGTGTCACGCAAAGAGGACTCGGTCCTCGAAAAAGGCGATTTTTTCAATACGGCCCGCGCCGCCTGGGACCGTGCGCTCGAGATCAGCCCCTCGCACGCCGGCGCGCTTTTGGGGAAAGGCCGGTACCTGACGATGATGGCCTACCGCGGAGGCGAAGACCCGAAAGCGGGCATGGCATTGCTCGAAAAAGTGCAGGCGCTGAAACCCGAAGCGCGGCTTGCGGCCGAGGCCGAATTTTATCTGGGCATCGGCTACCGGCGCCTGGGCGACGAGGAAAGGGCGCGCCTCTAGTTCCGCAAATCGCTGGATCTGAACGGCGCGTTCATGCCGGCGGTGCTGGCGAGCCAGAC
This sequence comes from uncultured Planctomycetia bacterium, assembly GCA_964502045.1. Lineage (GTDB taxonomy): Bacteria > Omnitrophota > Gorgyraeia > 2-02-FULL-51-18 > 2-02-FULL-51-18 > CAMDWQ01. The sequence continues at coordinate 9,371 of CAZCVC010000018.1, forward strand.
CTGATGCGCCGCCCGTCGCTGAAAAAGCTTCTCGTCACGGCGCTCGTGCTGCTGGCCTGCGTCGAAAGCGTGCAGGCCGGACGCCGTTTGCTGCCGAAATTCGCGCCGGTCAAAGTGGAAGCCAAATACCAGCAGCGTTCTCACGGCAATCCGAAAGCCCCGCTTTGGATCATCGAGTATCTCGACTTTCAATGCGCCAGCTGCCGCGACTCCGTGAAGGTCATGGACGAATACCTCGCGAAGTACCCGAAAGATATCTACCTGCAGCAGCGCTATTTTCCTCTCCTGAAAAACCACATCTACGGCCTGAAGAGCGCGATCTATTCGGAATGTGCCTCGAGGCAGAAAAAATTTTGGGAATTCACCGAAAGGCTTTTAGAGACTCAAGAACAATGGGGCCCGTCTCAGGATCCCGACTCTTTTTTTATGAAGATCGCGCGTGAAAAAGGTCTCAACGTCGAGGCGCTTGGCGCCTGCATCGAGGACCCCGCCGTAAAAGCGGTTGTGCTCTCCGAACGGGAAGAAGCCAAGGCGCTGGGTCTGCGCATGACGCCGAGTTTTTTCATGGACGGTGAAAAGATCGAAGGACTGCCGGCAATGCGCGCGGCGCTCAAAGCCCATTTTGAAAAGAAATACCCGGAGGGCAGAGAGTCGTGAGAAAAAAAGTGAAAATGCCCGCCTGGACATTTTTTGCGCTGCGCTTGGTTATCGGAGGGCTTTTTGTTTTTTCGGGTTATTCGAAGCTGATGGGTTCATCGGCGAACTTCGCCGGAGTCATCCTGACCTACCAGATCGTGGACCTGCGTACGGCGGCCGTGATGGCGTCCGTGCTGCCGTGGGTGCAGTTCATCGCCGGCGTGTTCTTTATCCTCGGCCTGTGGTTCCGGCCGTCGCTGTGGGTGCTGTGGGGGATGAACGCGGTCTTCACCGGCGCGATCGCCTCGACGCTGGTGCGCGGCATCCGGCTGGCCGACTGCGGCTGTTTCGGCGAAGTGGGGCACGCGGTGCCGGTCGAAGCGACGCTGGCGCTCGACATCGTTATCTTTTTCGTTTTTCTATGGATGAACGCGAACGTCGAAGAGGCGGGGTCGCCGGGCCTGGACCGGCGGTTAAAAGCTTAAGAGCTTCATCGGGCCCGTGGGCAGCGGCGTGCCGCCTTCGGGCTCGATCGTCACGGCGAATTTCTCGAAATTCTTGATGTCTCCCATCGAACGGATGTCCAAATGCGCCTTCCCGTCTTCCCCGATGGTGAACGTGCCGCCCGGCACCGGCGTGTCTCCGGTGATGGCCCAGAATTCGTACACTTTTCCGGCTTCCGTCTTGGAAAGCCCTTCCACGGTGAAACAGCCGCCGCAAGCCCCGGGGCTCCAGTAAAGCTTCGCGAGCATTTTCTGGTTCGTCGCCGGGTCCTTGAATTCGATGATCTTCACGTCCGGATTTTCCAGCAGCGACGTCATGGCGGCGTCGTGCGGCATAACGCTGGCCGCGGCCGGGACGATCTCGGGCTCCGGCGCCGGACGCATCACCGGCAGCGCGATCCAGACCACCGCCGCCGCGGCGAGCACGGCGCTGCCGATCATGATAGGCCCGAGCATCGCCGGCTTCGCCGGCACGGGGACCGCCAGCGGGTCATGGATCTGGCCCATCAAAACTTCTTTTAATTGGGCCGGCGGCGTGATCACGGCCAGCGTTGAGGGCAGCGCGGCCAGCAGCGCCTCGGTTTCGGCCAGATGCGCCCGGCATTCGGCGCAGTCGGTCCCGAGGTGCTGCTGGAACGAGATCAAGTCCTCTCCGTCCAGCGCTCCCAGCGCGTGTATGTCGGCCAATTCCAGCCAGTGTTCGTGGTTCATAGTTGCTTTACCTTCTTTTTTTCCATGATCTCGCGCAGCCGTTTCAGGCCGTCGCGCAGGCGCGTCTTCACGGTGCCCAGCGGCACCTCGAGGCGCTGCGCGATCTCCGTCTGTGTCAACCCTTCGAAGTATGCCAGCTCCAGCGCCTGGCGCTGGATGGCGGAAAGCCCTTCCATTTCTTTGGCCAGGAACGAACGCTCGTCGCGCGAGCGGATCTCGTCCTGTCCGGCCATGTCCGCGAACAGCGAATCGTCGGGCATGCCCTCGAGCGTCTCGACGGCCTGCGGGATACGCCGGCGCGCCCGCAGCCGGTCTATGGCGCGGCTGCGCGCGATCGTGATCACCCAGGCCTGCGGATTGCCACGGGAGGCATTAAAATTTGCAGCCTTTTCCCAAACATAGTAGAATACGTCTTGCAATATTTCTTCCGCGTCGGG
>CAZCVC010000019.1:0-11614 GCA_964502045.1 uncultured Planctomycetia bacterium
CTCTCGACAACCCGCTGTACGTCGTCGACTCGCCGATGTACCTGGACGCGGCGCAGAAAGTCATGGACGGCGACTTTTTTGACCGCGGCACCGCCTACCAGCACCCGCTCTATGCGTTTTTCATCGCAGCGGTTTTCGGGGGCCTCAAGCTCGGCGTCTTTGGCGTGCGCCTTGTGCAGGTGATGCTGGACAGTCTGACGGCCGTGCTCGTATACGGCCTCGCGCGCCAGTGCGGCCTCTACCGCAGAACGGCCGCGCTGGCGGCGATCATTTACGCGTTTTACGGCATCGCGATCTTTTACGCGCCGCTCGTTCTGGATGTCACGCTTTCGGTGTTCTTCAGTACGGCGTTTCTGACCGCCGCGGTCTGGGCACTGCGGCGTCCCGGTGTCCGGCAATGGTTTGTCGCCGGCGTGCTCTGGGGGTTGGTGCTGCTGGTGAAGATGTTCGCGCTGCTTTTCGGCGCATTTCTGGCGTTCCATTATTTCAGGTCCGAAAAAAGACCGGCCGCCGCGCGCCTGAAGGTCCTCTTGGCGTTCGCGCTGGGCGCTTTGGTCGTACTGGCGCCGGCCGCCGCGCGCTATCACGCGATCGACGGACGCTGGTCGCCGTTTCCGGCCGAGGGCGGCCTGCGCGTTTATCGAGGCAACCATCCGGGCGCGACCGGCGGCGTAGGCCGCGTCGAAGGTTTTGCGAACATACCGGGGCGCGAGTTCGAAGACGCGAAGGCGACCGCGAGCCTCGCCTCGGGAAAAAAACTGAGCAGCGAGGAATCTTCGCGGTACTGGCTCGGAAAGACGTTCGAGTTCGTGCGCACGCGGCCCCTCGAATTCACCCGCCTCATGGCGCTCAAAACCGCCCTTTTCTGGAACCGCGCCGAGATCGGCGACAATGTCAGCTACGAATTTTCGAAAGACGCGGTGCCGGTGCTGCGCTTTTTTCCGTTTTTCGGATTCGGATGGGTGGCGCCGTTGGGCCTCGTGGGCCTCGCGCTCTGTTTCTACCGCCGGGAGTCCCGGCTCTATCCGGCCGCGGCCTACCTTTTTTTCTGGATGGTCTCGGTAGTCCTGCTTTTCGTGACCGACCGGTTCCGGCTGCCGTGCATTCCAGTGATTTCCGTGTTCACGGCGTATGCGGTTTCCGATCCGGCAACCCAACTCAGGCCGTTTTACCCGAAACGGACGGCCGCGCTCGTCGCGGCGCTGGCGCTGGCGGCCATTTTCGTCAATTTCAGGCTCGTCGCAAATGCCGGCGAAAAAAATGCCGAAAAAGCGCTTTATGTCTACGAAGGCGCCAATCCCTACAACCTGGCGGCCGCTTACGACAACATGGGCCTCGAGCGCCAGGCCGAGGAAACTTACAAAAAAACGATCGATATGTTTCCTCGCCTGCGCGAGGCGTACCTCGGCCTCGGCTATCTCTATCAGCGGCAGCAAAAATGGGAGGACGCTCGGCGTCAATTTGACGCGGCGCTGGCGATCGACCCGGCTTACGCGGAAACGCATTACCGGCTCGCCGACCTGCACGAGATGCAAGGCCGGGATGCCGAGGCGGAAAAGGAATTTTCCGAAACGCTGCGCCTTTATCCGGACTTTCCTTTCGCGGAAGAGCGGCTTGACCTCGTGCGGGAGAGGATTGCCGTGAGGCGTTCCTTGACACCGCCGGGCGCGGACGACTAATCTAGGTTCACAGGCAAAGGAGAAACCAGGGATGCCCGGCGAAACGAACCAGAACCCCGCGGAACTCGAGACCGCGCTCCGCGAAGTGATGAAAAAACTCGAAGAGAGCCGCGGTGAAGTCGAGGCGCACGAGGGCCTCCTGCGCATGGCGCTCGACGACATGCGCCGCTTCTACGACGACCTTCAGAAATCCCAGACACAGCTCGCGCAAGCGGACAAACTCGCCGCCATCGGCCTGCTCACGGCCGGCATCGTCCATGAGATCAACAATCCGCTCGGCGTCGTCGTGATGGCGATGTCGCTGCTCAAATCACGGGCCGATTCGCTCCGAAAACTCTGCGAGGGCCTTCCGGCCGCCGAGCGCGAAAAAGCGCTGACGCTTCTCGGGGACACCGAGAAGATGGTGCAGCAGAGCGCCGACTGCGCGGACCGCATGGCCGCGATCGTCAAAGACATCCGGATGTTTTCGCGCACGGACAAGGGGCTGATGAACGCGGAAAACGTGAACACCGTCATCGGCAGCGTGCTGAACATCGTGTGGAACGCCGTGAAGAGCAAGATCGAGCTGAAAAAAGAATTCGGCGAACTTCCGCCGGTCCGCAGCAACGCCCAGCAGCTGAGTCAGGTCTTCATGAACCTGATCGTGAACGCCTCGCAGGCGATGAACGGCAAAGGCGTGATCACGATCCGCACGCGCGCGACCGGCAACAAAGTCGCCGTCGACATTTCCGACAGCGGTCCCGGCATTCCTGACGAAGTGAAGGCGCGCCTGTTCGAAGCGTTCTTCACGACGAAAGGTCCGGAAAAAGGAACGGGATTGGGTTTGAGCATCAGCCGCGACATCGTGCGGAAGCACGGCGGCGAAATCGAAGTTGAAAGTCAGGCGGGAAAAGGGACGACGTTCACGGTAACGCTGCCGGTGAACGGCCCCGCTTAATAAACCTTCAGCCTTTAAGGGCTTTCGGAATGAATTCCTTCAGCGTCTCTTCCAGGCCGAACGGCTTGTTCAGAAACGTAATTCGGCCCAGCGTTTCCGATTCCCGCACTACCTCGTCCGGAAAGATCTCCCCGCTCATAAAAATGATCGGCAGATGAGGCTCAACTTCGCGAAGCTTCCGGGCGAATTCCATGCCGCTCATGAAAGGCATGTTGTAATCCGTCATTACCAGATGATAATGGCCCTTGACAGCCGTAATCTCGCTGAGCGCGGCCGCAGGTTTCGAAAAGAAATGCACGTGGTAGCCGGAATTGCGCAGCAGCTCCGAAAAAACGGTGAGCAGCGCCTTATTGTCGTCGATGACGGCCAACCGGATCGGTCCGGCCGGGCTATTCATGGGTTTTTTTCCGCATCGGATTATTGTATTCCACCCCTGCCGCCGCGTCAAATTCTGATTAAAATAAACTAATTATTATTTAAGACGATTTTAATTGCGTTTTTTATAGAATGAGACGTAAGGGAAAAACGGAGGAATCAAATGAATAAAACCATTGCGGGGGCCCTGCTTTTGATCGCAGCTTCTATGTTGGCCGGCTGTCAAACGATGAAGGGTATGGGAGAAGACATCCAGGGCGGCGGCAGGAGTATCGAGAGGGCCGCTGATAAAGCCTCCTGACGAACTAGGCCGCGATTTCCGCCTGTTTCATATAGCGCAGCGCGGTCATGCGATCGTTCAGGAACTGTAAGAGCGGCCGCACGAGGATCAGGCGCAGTTTCTGGCGGTCGAGCGACCGGCGGCGCATCAATTCATGCGCTTCCGCGGCCTTCAGCGATTTTCCGTCCACCGAAAAAGTTCTCAGGGCTTTCAACAGCGACGATCTTTCCAGGTCCGCTATGACGGCCTCGGCGTCGGAGGAAATGTCTCCGTCGACGAGGTGCCGGCCGTAAAACTCAGCTTCCTCCTGCGCGATGCGAAAAGAAGCCGCGAAATCGGGCACCTGTCCGTTCATGAACCCCGAGACATGCGCCGCTACCTCACCGCGTCCCAACGCGACCGACACCGTTTCCGCTCCCGTATCGAAATGCAGCTTCGCGATCGCCAGACCTTTGGGCCGCGCCGTCACGATGCCGTCGTTTTTCAGCCGCGCACTTTCGACGGCCGCGGCCAATGAAAATCCTTCCCAGCGCTCGAAATAAGCGTCGTCCGTATTACTAAAATAAAATCGTCCGCTCTGGCGCGAAGCCTGCGAAATCAGCAGCTTCACGGCGTCGAGCGCCTCGTCTTCGGGCACGCTCGCGGCGCGCAGGCTTTCGGCCAATTGCGCGAAATCGATCTCGACGGCGCCCCGCGATCCGCGGTAGTCCTTCGCGGGCAGAGACGCGGCGAGCAGCGTGCGCGCGGCTTTGAGCAGCGAAGAAAACCCGCTCTTTTCCAGGTCGCGGACTTCCGCGGCGGAGCGCCGGTTCAGAATTTCGGCGGCTTTCGCGGCGTTTCCGACCGAATAAACGGCGCGGTTCCCGCGCCGCAGGATGAGACGCGTTCTCGAACCCTCCTCGCGCGCCTCGACATGAAAGACGGCGTCACCGAGCGCGATGCGATTGGAGGGATTTTCGACCTCACTGCGGCGACCGGCATGGATGCCGACGAGGAACGCGGCCACGCCGAGGCGTTCGCGTCTCGCGACGCGCGCGGCGGGCTTCGCCGCGGGCGCGAGGCGTGCGGCCGGTATCGTGACGACGCGTGCGGCCAGCAGCCTGCCGGATTCAAGACGAAAATTCGGCTCCGGATAAAAAATAAATTCTTCGTCCCTCAGCTCCCGCGCCCACGTCCGCGCGCGATCGGGATGCTCGAGCACATAGTCCCACGCTTCCGCTCGGTTCACGGCAGTGCCCGCGCGCTCGGCGCTTAGCTTGCCGGCGAAATATTCGAGCGCGTAGCGCGACGAGTACGCGTAAGGGTTGAGCGGGACTTCCTCGACGCCGGAATGCAGGCGGTCGACCAGCGTCGTGTACAGGTCTTCGCCATGGATGATCTCGTTCAATAGCGTCAGCGTTTCTTCCGCGGCGACCGAATAGGTTTCCTTGTCCTCGACCCTCGCTGTATCCGCGATAATACCGCGGTACCGGCTAACGGGTTTTAGAAGAACGTCGAGACGCCTCTGCACGGCGGCCAGGCGGTGGTCGCCTGTCGCTATCACGCGATCGCCCAGCACGACGGGGGCCTCGATGCGGTCGATGCCGACGAGACTGTCGGGTAACCCGATCAAATGATGCGCCACGACCTGGTGCGTGCCTTCGTGCACGGCTTTGCGGAATAGAAGGTTTGCGTGCGGATCAGCTTGATACGAAGCGTTATCCACAACGAGGCGCTGCATCGCCGCGTAAATACGGATGGCTTCCTCACCGATTCGACGACCTTGGACCTCGACGCGGCGGAGTGTTTCACGATTGACAACAGCAATGGACGGAAACAGCGGGCTCAGGTGAGCGCGCACGGCCGCCAGGGACTCGATCACGCTGTCGCGGAACCGGATCTCCTTCTGCGCCGGCTCATCGAACGCGACGATGCGGTCCCCTACGTCGCCGGCGGCGAGATTCTCGGGAAGCTGCGCGTACCGGCCGTCCCGCAGACGCAGTGTCAGGAAAGGCACTTCGATCGCGCGACCCGGTTCAATCGCGGCCGACAGCACGTGCTCTCCGGTGATGTCTCCGAAGGCGAGCCAGTAACCGGTGCCGAACGTCGCGCGCACCGAGATCAGCAGATGGCCGTTGGGAATGAATATCTCGCGGTTCAGGATTTCGGTGACATAGTGCGCCTCGTTGTAGGTAGGTGCGACGGCGCTTTCCAGATACAGGAGCAAACGGCGATAGCGCGCGGCGGCCTCGGGGAAACTCACTCCGGCGACTGCGAACAATTTTTCGATCTCCGGGCGCAGGTCCGAAAAACGGGGCGCCGTGTCATGTTCAACGACGGTGCGGCGCAAGAACGCGTAATAATGCTCCTTCACGAACGACTCGATCGCCTCTTTGCGGAGCGCGGCCGCCGACGGCGGTTTCGGCGGACGGTTTTTCGAAAGAAGCTGCGCGGCCCAATGGCGCATCTGCGGGCCGTCTTCCTTGTAGCGCTTGATCAGCGTGTTCGAAAGGCCGAGCTGGTATTTGGCCCGATCGTCTTCCAGCATCGCATCGGCGAACGCGCGCCATTGCTTTTTTCCGTTGCCTTGGGCTACCACGGCGGAGGCTTTTTCGAGCGTTGCGGCCTTTGGCCTCACGGCAAGACGCGCGCCTTCAGCCGCCGGCGTGTCGGGCTGCGGAAAAGCCGCAAGCACAGACCGCAATACGGCGTTCAGTTCGCGCAAGTAGCGCGTCCGCGCAAGTCCGTCGTCGTCGAGAATGCTTTGCATTTCTTTGATCTCGATGCCCAGCATCCAGGCGGCCTGTTTCAAGTCGCCTGCCGCGAGTTTGTCGCGCACGTATCCAAGGTTGTTCACGGTGTCGGAAAGCCATATGTTGAGCCGTGTGTCCGTCCCGGCGTCAGCCATGACGGCTGAAAGCTCGACGATCAGCGCGGAAACAGCGGCGGCAATGTCGTCGCCAACTCTGAATGTCGTCGCGACGGCAGCCGGTACCTTTTCCGACGCGAGACGCGCGGCTGAGGCGACCGGTTCTGCGGCTTCCACGATCTGCCGTATTCGCGGGTCCGTCTGCGCATCCACGATCGCGTTCACTTCGCGCATCACCCATGCCTTCGGGTCGGTATGTGTGGGGCGGAGCGTCGCGAGCATTTCCTGACCGAAACTGCGCAGCTTCACGAGCCGCATCAGCTCCAGTAAGTTGATCGGCGCCGGTTCGCCTATCGTGTAATTGCCGAACCCTTCGTCCGCCATGCGGCAAAGCTCCTGGTCCCTTGCGGGCGTCCAGGCGGCCGCCTGCGTCTTCAGCATGCGGGAAAGTTTCCGCCGGAAATTCGCGCGGAAGCGGACACGTTCCTCGCCCGTCGACTTTTCGGAGACCAGGTGAGAGATCGTCCACAGGATCGCATAGCGCTTGTTGCGCCGCGCCTGGCGTTTCTGGCGGTCTTCGAACGGCAGGCCGTACTTCTGCACAGGATTCCAGTTGTCAAAATGCCCGATAGATAGAAGCGGGTCCGCCACGTGCTGGTTGAGAAGGGCCGGCGAGAGATACACCTGCGGGCGCAAACCGCCCTGGCGCACGCGCAGTGCAGCCGTGTTGGCCGCATAGCCGCGGATCCAATAGTCGGGAGACAGCATCGACGCCAGCAGGATCCCGCGCTTCAGCGCATCATCCTCGACATTGCGGTTGGGATCGGCGACTTCGCGGGCGAGAAAATTATAGAGCTGGTAGGTCTTGAAAGTATTCAGTCCTCTGATGAAGCGGTCGCGAAGTGTCGCGCTTTCGGCGGCCGGCGCGGACGCCTTTGCGACGACTCTCTTGAGCTTTACGACGCGCACGGGCAGCGCCGCGTCGCCGGCGGTCCAGTGGCCTTCCTCCCAATTATAGCCGAGCCCGAGCAGCCAGCTTTCGGACGCGTTCGCGCCGACCCACGCCGTCGCGAAGCTTTCGGCGCCGGGGATCGTCTTCAACTGCGCATTCATCGCCTCGGCCGGCACCGAAACGGGAAAATCAGATACCGGCAGCTGGATCTGCAGCAGGTTCTTCGCCTTCGCGTTCGAGGATTCGCGCTTGCTCTTCGGCTTCAGGTCGATCGCGACGACGAACCAGTCATGATCCTTGGTCTCGAACGCCATACACAAGAATCTTTTGTCGAACGAGTTGTTGAGGAACTTGTAGCCGATGATCTCGCTTTCGAAAAATTCTTTCGGGAATTGTGTGAGCACCTGCGCCATCGCGCTCTGCTTCAGCACGCGTTCGTCGGCGATGCGCGGCACGCCGCCTTCGGCTTGCACGAACGCAAGCCGTTCCTGCAGCTCCTTGAGCAGCCCCGCGCCGATGAACGGATGGAAACTCTCGAAGTCGGCGTAATTGTTGCCCCCGGCCGTCTTCAGGAGCCTTCCCGAACGCCCATACCACTCGGATTCATCGATCATGATGACGGCGCCTGTTTTTTGCGCAGCGAGAGCCATCGCCAGGAACGAGTGCAGCGTTTTTTCGTCCCAGCCGTATTTCAAAAGAAAATTCACTATCGTGTTCTGGTCGAAATTGCTCAGAAAACGCCACCAGAAAGGCCCCATTTCTGCCATCTCGTCGATGATCCTGCGGAACGACTGCGCGTTCGAGTCGTCCTTGTTTTCCGCAAGAAATGCGGTGATTCGCGAAAAAAGGCCTTTGTGATAAACGGCCGCCGGCGTGATGGCGAGAATTTCGTTCTGATCCGCGTTCGAATAGGTCTCGAACACGAGCTCCGGCGTCTGCTGGCTGCCCTTGTAGATCTTTCTCAGGGTCTCGTCCCAGACGTCCTGCTGCCGCGCCCACCAGGAGTCAAAAAGCTCGCCGGGCTTGATGCCGGAGGGATTCGCGTACTCGTCGTAGGCCATGCCTGAGCGCGCGATCCAGGCCTCGAGCGTCTCGCCGGTCTGGCCGCCGTTCAGCGCGCCGATTTCCTGGAAATAACCGCGGGTGTTTTTCTTCAGCAGCAAGTGGCCGAGGTCCACGCGGAAGCTGTAGACACCCATTTTCAGGAAACGTTCGAACACTTCGCGGTAATATTTGCGGTTTTCGGGATGGAACGGGTTCGGGATCGCCTGGTCGACGTTCGAGTTCTCCAGATGCTTGACGAGGATCACTCGCGTCGTTTTTTCCTTGTCGGCGCTTCCCTCTTCCGGCAGCTCGACCGCGAACCAGCCCGGCGAAATGCGGACCAGATTCTGCACCCACGCGCGCCGCTCCTCGTCGCTGCCTTTTTCCCGGTATTGCCGGTTCAAATGCTCCGGAAGCTCGCGGTAGAAGAAACGCTTGTAGTTGGTCTCATCCACCGAGTCCGGCGAGAACCACGGGATGTAATCGACGGTGAAATCGATGCCGACCTCGGCGGCGGCCCTCACGAGGTCTTCGAATTCGGCGTCGAGCTCCGGACTCGTTGTCCTCTGCGGGTCGCTTCCGAGCACCTCGACGGATGAGGGGTTCTTCGAGTGGTACCGGTTGAACCGCATCATCGTAGGTATCGAAAATGAATTGCCCTCGCGGTCCGTCAGCACGAGCTTTTTGCCGGAAGGCATGTCGATCTCGGTGCGGCTCGTCGCGTAACCGTTCACGCGCACCGTCGCGCGGCCGTTCTTGAAAAAATGCTCGCCGGCATGCGGCACCGTGTGCACCTGCTTCGGAAGATTCGAGACCGGATAAAGCATGCCGTTCAAGTAGATGCGGCGCACTCCCATGCGCGAAAGCTCGGGCAGGAGTTCTTTCAGCAGTTGGAACGCGTTAGCGTAATGAACTTCGTAGTGCGTGCCGTCGGCCGAATCTTTCAAGTAGGCGGAAAAGTCCGCGAGGCTCACGCTGAGCACGCCGTTCTGGATGCCGCCTTTCAGCAGCTTCTCCCTGGCCATGCGGCGCAACTCGCGCGCGTCGGCGTCGGCGAGGCGCGCGCCGTAACGGCGCCCGATCACCTTTTCGGCCTCCGCCGCGATCAGTGCGTCAACTTCGCGCTCGATGCCTGTCACCTGGTCGGGCACAGCCGTGTGCCTCAGCGCGTGTCCGCGCTCGGGAAGGAGGTCGCGCTGGTCGATGCCGCGCAGTTCAACGACCCTCCAGGGGTTGTAAGCGCGGTTGTAGCGCAAAGCATCAAGCATGGTAAGGCGGCCGGAACCGAAATCGGCCCAATGGTTCAGCACGTAGCGCCGCGCGCGCGAAAGCGAATGTGAGACCGCGCGCATCTTCGGGGTCATGCCGGCCTCGTCGCTATGCTTGTAATGGGCCGCATGGTTCAGGCGGTCGATCCAGGACTGCGCCTCGTCGACGCGGAAGCCGGGGTCCGTTTCGCGAAGCGTGGACAAGATCCCGAACATGAGCGCCGCGATGTGCGCGCGCTGCTCGAACGCGGTCCTGAGCGGATAAAGCTCCAGCAGGAAACGGATCGCGTTGCGGCCGTTGGCCGCATCGGCCACGATCTCGAGCGCGTCTTCGTGTCGCGCCTGCAGGAACAGATTGCGTATGCGTACCTTCATCTCGTGCTCGTGGTCCTCGCCGGGCGCCGGGTCGGCGGCCAACATCATGCGTGCGAGGTCCTCGCCTTCTTCGCGCGTGACCATGAATTTGTCGCCGCTCCTCTCCTTCGCGAGATAGGCCTCGTAGGAGATCATATACTGCAGGAAGACCGGCCGCCATTCCCTCAAGACCTCGCCGATCAGCAAAAACGTCATGCTTCGCTTGATGGCCTCGCGCGTGGCCGTGTTGATCGGGATCTCGTCCCTCGTATCCTTGCCGAGCACGGCGCGAAGCGCGGCCGCCGGCAGCTCGTCCAGCGCCGCGCGCAGCTCCATGGACGGGTTTTTCACCCCGCGTTTCCCGAGCTTGCGCTCGAACATCTTTTCGGCCTTCGGCAGATGCTCTTTCAGCGACGCGTAGAACGCGTTGTCGCGTCCGCGGTCCATGTCGAGCAGAAGGAACGTGAAAAGCGCGTTGACATGATCGACCAGCTTCTTGCCGTCGGCGGCCAAATTAGCGTCGGCCTTTTGGGCCGACGCGATAACGCGTGCGCGCCGCAGCCGGTCCGCCTGCTCCCGCAGGATCAGCGTCGTGCCGGCCCCGCTCTTAAGCATGTTCGGATGCTCTTTGGCATGTTTGTAAAGCGCGGCGGCTTCGGTCTCCAAGAGTCCGGCCAGTTTTTCGTATTCGCGGATAAAATTTTCGTTCAACCCCTGGAAGCTCGAACCCTCGGCGGCCAACTTTTCGAGCTCAAGCGCGAGTCTGTCCAGCTGCCGTCCGACGTCGCCTGCCGACGTGAAACCCAGCTCCCGGAACACGTGGCGATAATCGTGTTCGATGAGATCCTTCATCAACCGCAGGCTTTCTTGGGCGCCGGCCAGCTGCTGGCGGAGCCAGACCGGGTACCGGTCCGCTTTCACGAAACGCGCGGGATCGGCCGGCAGGTCGGCGCGCCGCAGGTGTTTCGTATGTGCGTGGTGCGCTTTGCCGGGCTCTTCGATTTTTTGCTTGGCGAGCCGCGAGGCGGCCAGCGCGTAGACTTCGGCGGCCTGACTGTCGGTAAGGCCCATCGCCTGCGTCAGCTCCGGAAGCCTACCGTTGAAAAATGTCCTCGTCGTCATGTCCGCCGACGGCGCGGCCGGCGTGCGGAGTTCCGGCGAAACGGCGCTCCGGCGCAGCAGGATGTCTTCGTAGCGTTTCAGGTTCGTCTGCTGCAGCACGCGCGGCTGCAGAGACACGTAGGAAATGTTCCTCTGCCTCAGAAGATGTTTCAGGTTCGGCGCGTGATAGCCGCCGGTGACGAGGATCTTCAGGGGCTTGCCGTCGCCGGCTTCGGCCATGCGGTCGAGAAACGCGCGGTCGCGGCGGTACGTGAGTTCGTAGAAATCCTCGCAGAGCCGGACGGCCTCTTCATGACCGCTTTCGAGGAACAGCGCGAGCTCATACCGCTTTTCGGCCTCGAGGATTTTCCGGTTCAGAAAACCGGTGATGGCCCGGATGCTGGCGCGCGTTTTGTTTTTCCGGTAAGACTCGTATTCCTCGGGCGTGCATTGCAGAGCGAGCAATTTTTTGAGCTCCGCGGCGGCGCGCCCGGCTTCCAGCAGGGCCTCTTCGTCGGGCGACACCGTGAGTCCGCGGAAGATCTCGTTTTCCAGCGCGGCCTGCTCGGTGAGAAGCTGCTTCGAATTCAGCGTCTCCGAACGGCGCAGGTATTCGAGATAAAGCCGGAGTGCCGGGTACGCGTTTTTATCGCGGACGCATTACTCAAAAAAGCCGAAGTCTTGTTACTCGACGAACCGACCAACCATCTGGATATTTCTTCGATTCAATGGCTGGAGGAATTTCTTGAGACAGAATATGAAGGAAGTATTGTACT
>CAZCVC010000020.1:0-11454 GCA_964502045.1 uncultured Planctomycetia bacterium
CGTAATACGGATATTGCTTCGGCGGAGTCTAGGCGCGATACAGTTCCGGCGGCGGCTGCTTATTTCTCTGGCGGCCGTGGCGGCCGGCGCGGCGTTCTGCTTCGCGTTCATCGACGAGGTACTCGGTGTGCTGCTAGCGCCGGTAAAACCGTACCTTTCGGAGATCTATTTCTTTTCGCCGGCCGACGCGTTCGTGATCGAGGTCAAGGCCGCGCTGCTGGCCGGCTTCGTGATCGCCTCGCCGCTCGTGGCCTGCCAGCTGTGGCTATTCGTCTCGCCGGCGCTGCACGCGCGGGAGAAAAAAGCGCTTCTGCCGGTCGTTTTCGCGATGTCATTCCTGTTCCTGGCCGGCGCGCTGTTCTGCTTTTTTTCGGTACTGCCGCCCGCGCTGGATTTTTTGATCTCGCAGCAGACCGCTTACCTCAAGCCGGTGCTTTCGATGAACGAATACATGAGCTTCCTGTCCGGCATGGTGATCGCGTTCGGCGTGGCGTTCAACCTGCCGATCGCCGTGGTCGCGCTGGTCGCGCTGGGACTGACGCGCGCCGCGACGCTGGCGCGTTACCAGCGGCACGCGATCGTTCTGATCTTTATCGCGGCCGCGGTGCTGACACCGGGGCCGGATATCGCGTCGCAGCTGCTGCTGGCGGCGCCGCTGGTGGTGCTTTTCGAGATCAGCGTCGTGGCCTCCTGGCTCATCGAATCCGCGACCAAAAAGAGGGCCGGGCGGTGAAGCGCGCGTTTCTCTGGTTCGCGCTGGCGCCGGCCGCGGTGTTCGCCGCTTACACCGTCCATTCGCTTTTCAAATACACGCGCATGATCAGCAACATTTTTCTCGGGCTCAAATACAATCCCGTGCACGAAGCGACGACATCGACGGCCGGCGAAAGGATCTCTATCCTCGACTCCGGCGACCACGAGATCGAGGCGGTGCTCCTCGACAAAAAGGACGCGACAAAGCTCGTGATTTTCTGCCATGACTCGGGCTCGACGAAAGAATCCTGGGAAAAATACGCCTATTTTTTCCCGCGGCTCGGCTTCAAGGTGCTCAGCATCGATTTCGTCAGCTCGCCGGGCGACTCTGAAAAAAACCCGCTCTCGCAATGGCCGTCGAGCGCCGACACGCGGAAGCTCGAGCTCGTGATCCGGTGGGCGAGAAACGCGTTCGGCGCCCGGCTGCCGGTCGTGCTGTTTGGCGTCTCGAAAGGCGCTGACATCGCGCTGGCCGCGTCGTTCGGTCCCGCGCCGGTCTCGGGCGTCATCGCGGACGGACTTTTCTCGATGCGCGAGATCTTCCGCGACTACATCCGCAAATGGGCGCCGATCCTGGTCAAACCGAACCTGTTCGGCGAGAACTACCCGGCCTGGGTCGTCAACACGTTCACGGACCTCGGCTTCTGGTACTGCCAGAAACAGTCGAAGAAAAAATTCGTCGACGTGGAGAAGCTGCTGCGCCGCGAGCATGCGCCGCTCTTGATGATCCACGGCGAGTCGGACGACTACATCCTGCCGACGCACCAGGCGTTCCTGCACCGCCTCGGCCGCCGGCACAGGGACTCGATCACGTTGACCGTGCCGAAGGCCGGGCACAACGAGGCCGTCGTGCTGGCCCGTGACACCTATGAACAGGCCGTGGTAAAATTTTTGAAAAAGGTCGTCCCGATCCCATGAAAAAAATTGCTCTGTTCCTCGCGCTGGCGCTCTTGAGTCCCGCCGTTTCGGCAGAAGAAAACGAAAATACCGCGCGCCTGTCCGGCATCCTCGAAAAATCGAACCGTTTCTACGACACTGTAAATAACTACCGCGCGATCTTCCACAAGCAGGAACGGTCCGAGGGAAAACTGCAGGAAAACGAAAAGATCTTTCTTAAATTCGAAAAGCCGTTCAAGATTTTCATGGGTTGGCTGAACACGGAGAAAAAAGACCTGCAGGTCGCTTACGAACGCGGCAAGCACCGTGGCAAACTCGCTATCCACAAGCCGGGGCTGGGTCTGGGCCTCCTGCCGGTGATTTTCCTCGACCAGAATAGCCCGTGGGTGAAGGAGGGCAGTGAGTCGTACGACATCGAGGACGCCGGTATCGGCTCGTTCCTCGAGGATTTTTCGAAGGCCGTGGAGAAGGCACGTCAGGCGGGCGTGCTGAAAGTGCAATTCTTGGCGCCCGAAAGCGGCGCGGCCGAGACCGTCGAGGTGATCTTCGACGACCCGAAGAAGGATCCGGCTTATTTCGCACGCCGCGTCGTCGTGTCGTTCGACGAAAAGACGCAGCTTCCGGTGAAAATGAGCCTCTACGACTGGAACGACGAGCCGACCGGCATCTATTCCTACGATGATCTCCAGATCAATCTCGGCGCCGAAGACGCCGAGTTCAAGCGGCAGATCAACCGCCAGCTGTACCGCGTCTATCAGAGAGAATAAGTTCCCTCCGATGGACACGCCCGCCAAGCGCGACTTCCGGGACGCCTTAAAGATCGCCGACATCCGTTTATTTCTCGGCTCGGTCGGATTTTTCACGCTGGCCAGCCGCGCGCTGGCCGTCGTCATCGGTTTTCAGATCTACCAGATCACGCATAACCCCTTTTCCCTCGGCATCTTAGGACTCATCGAAGCGATCCCGGCGATAACGTTGGTGCCGTTCGGCGGCTACGCGGCGGACCATTTCAACCGGCGGAATATCCTGCTCATCACGCGCGCGGCTTCCTGCGTCTGCGCGGTCGCGCTGGCTTACCTGTCGCTCGAAGGCGGCGCCGGCACGCTTTGGGGGCTTTATGCAGTGATCTTTTTGGTGGGCATCGCGCGCGGATTTGCGGATCCGGCCGGCACGTCTTTCGAAGCGCTGGTGGTGCCGAAACATTTGACGGTCAACGCGTCCTCGTGGATCTCGAGCACCTGGATCAGCTGCTCGGTGGCGGGGCCGGCCGCGATCGGCTTCATTTTCGACGCGTGGGGCGCGGCCGGCGCGTACATCATGATCGCGGCGTGTTTCACGGCTTCGTGGATCTGCACGGTATTCATCGCGCCCAAGCCGCAGCCGGCGCCGGAAAAAAAGGAACCGTTCTTCGAGAGTATCGGCGCCGGATGGCGGTTCGTGTTTTCGCATCAGCCGCTCTGGGCCTCGATGTCGCTCGACTTGTTCGCCGTATTGTTCGGCGGCGCGATCGCGCTCTTGCCGGTTTTCGCCAGCGACATCCTGCACGTCGGCGCCAAAGGGCTCGGTATCCTGAACGCGGCGCCGCCGCTCGGTGCGCTCATCATCACGCTCTCAGCTACGCACCGGCCGCCGCTCGCGCGCGCGGGCCGCAACCTGATCCTCGCGGTCGGCGGATTCGGTTTATCGATGCTGGTCTTCGCGTTCTCCAAGAATTTCTGGCTGTCGCTGACCGCGCTTTTTTTCAGCGGCGTGTTCGACGGCGTCAGCGTCGTGATCCGCCGTTCGATGGTAAGGCTGCTTTCGCCGGACCACATGCGGGGGAGGATCGCGGCGGCCAACTGGGTATTCCTCACGGCGTCGAACGAGCTCGGCGCTTTCGAGAGCGGCATGCTGGCGGCCGCGATCGGGACGGTGCCGTGCGTGGCCGTGGGCGGGGTCGTGACGCTGGGTATCGTGGGAGTCACGGCGCTGTTCGCGAAAAAACTGCGCGGCCTGAGCTTTGACGCGCGGACGATGGAAAGAACGGACTAATTTTTTAGGGAAATATCTTTTCTAGCGCGGACTTGCGGAATTCGAATATCCTTTTCAGGTTTTTCCCCACAAAGACACCGCCCGCGGCGTCACCTATCCGGCCGAACGGAAGCCGGTAAAGCACTTCATCCCGGATCAGTGTTCCCGCCGCCGTTTCCTCGAACGTGTGGCGGTGTGTCCAGGACGCATAGGGCCCTTCGAGCTGGACGTCCTCGAAAAAATGAGGAGGCTCGCACTTCGTGATCCACGTTTTCCAAGATACGGGAAGGCCCGAGATCCGCAGCCGGTAATGGAAGCGGGCGCCCGCCTTAAGCGTCTCGGAATCCGACGAGACGATGCGAAGCCGGACCCACGGCGGCGTCAGCCGTGCGAGATTGGAATGATGTTCGAAGAATGAGAAGACTTCCGCGCGGGGCCGGCGGATCGTTTGCTCCTGACGGAACAGGCGCGCTTCGCTCATGGCACCCATCGCCGGAGGTTCCAGACGATCACCGGTTGCTTCTTCGAAAAATGCAGCAGCGGTTTGCCGGCGAGGTCCGGACCGAGGAATTGGGCCATCGAATTTTTCTCCACGGCCGCCGACGCCTGCTGCAGCCGCCAGGGTTCGTGATGAATATCCGCCCGGAATAACGATTTTCCGTCCGTGCTGTAGAGGCAGTAACGTTCCGTCAGCCAATGCTCGAGCGTTCCCGGCGCCGCCGTGAAAGCATCGGACACCGGCTCGTATCGGGCGGCGAACTCGGCGCTGCCTTTCCGCCGCGAGCTTCGATAGACGATCGAACCGCCTTCCGGCCGTGCGGTCATTTTTGCGTAAAAATAGGGCAGGCGGTACCAGATCCGCGCGGCCTGCACCGCCAGGATGTTTTCGGCGTCCAGACTGAAGAACCAGACGCCGGGTTTTTTTCCGTCCGTGACGTAGGTGCGGACGTTCAATTCGGCGAACGAGACGCCGGGTGCCCCCCGCAGGCCCACGTCCGTCATGCGGAACGGCACGATGCCCAGCCAGGCACGGTTCTCGATCACGTCCAACCGGAGCGGCGCGGGAATGAATCGCGCCAGTGACTTCGGATCCACGGGCCAGTGCATGAAAAGGAGGTCGTTCCATGTCTGGCGCATGATCCAGGCCTGGCTCGGCACGGGCCAGGGACGGTGCCCCGCCGAAATTTTCACGGCGCCAGTGCGCAGCGCGCGTGGAACAAACCCAGCGAGAGAAAAAAGAAAAAGAGCAGCCAGTCGCCGCGGCGGTGTCCGAGATAAAACTGGCAGAAAGCCCTGAGCGCCCACCAAGCCGCGATCCAAAGGAAGACGGCGCCGGCGAAAGGTCCGCCGCTCCAGGCCGGCGAAAGCATGTCAATAACTCCGATTGTGACCAGAGTGAAACTCACCGTGTGGTTCATAACCAAGGCGATGCCTCGGATGTCCGGGCGCGTCGTGCCGTAGAAAAAACCGAACAGGCGGAAAGGTTTCAGCGACGGTCCTTCGCGTGGGATCGCGTGCTCGAAATCCAGAAGGTAGGGCAGGAAGAAATGAACGGTGCCCAGACAGACCGTGTACAGACCGGCGGCCAGGAGGACGAGGTCTCTCACCGGTGCAGGTCCCCGCGCCAGACCGACGGTAGGTTGAAGACGACGCGTCCCACGCAGGCGGCGAGTATCCAGACCATCACGAGCGAGCCGAGCGGGTGCAGCAGCGCGTACCACGGGTTGCATTTCAAAAGACGGTTGCCGATGAAGCGGATCACGATGATCCAGAGGCAGACAGCGGCGCTCAAGGAGCAGGCCAGCGCGTCGTAAGCCGCGGAACCGGATAATTTAAGAAAAATTTCCCAGCCCAGCGCCGCGAACGGCCCGATCGACACGAACAGGAACAAAAAGATCTTGTGCAGTATCGCGAACACGTTCTTGTTGAACAGGTATGTGAAAATGCGCGTCCACCCGGTTTTGATCTCCCTCAGGCTGCTGTACATGCGCGTCGAATAAAGCTTCGTGCCGTTCATGAAGCGCATCGAGTATCCGGCCTTCTTGATCTTTTTTGCCAACTCCACATCCTCGACGACCTCCAGCTTCACCGACTCGTTGCCGCCGACCGCTTCATAGACGGATTTTTTCACGAGTATGAATTGTCCGTTCGCCAGGACGACACCGCTCTTGGGGTCGTTGACCTTTTCGCTGTTGAACCACAGCGCCAGCGACCCGACGGCCAGCGGCTGCACCGTCTTCTCCCAGAAGCTGCGCGATTCGGTGACCGGTGAAAGTGTCAGGAAATCGATCTGTTTTCCCACGGCCGTGTACAGCGCCGAACCGACGGATTCGGGCTCGTGCGTCGTGTCGGCGTCGGTGAAAAGCAGCCATTGACCGGAGGCGGCCTTCGCGCCGGCCGTCATCGCGTGGTTCTTTCCGGTCCAGCCGGGCGGAAGCTTTCCTATCGTGATGATGCGGAAAGGGACCGGCGAAAGCTTCTGGAAATTTTCCAGCAGATGAGGCGTGCGATCGGTCGATCGGTCGTCGACGACGATGATCTCGAAATTTTTATAATATTGGCGGAAAAGGTGGTAGAGGCAGTTCGGGATATTTTTTTCTTCGTTCTTCGCCGGAACAATGACCGATACCTTCAGGTCTTCGCGCGGAGGGAACGCGGTCTTTTCAATGGGTGGATTTTTCAGGCCGAGGCTGCGGACCCAGATGATGCGGCGCGTCCAGACTAGAAATATGGCGCCGAGATAAACGGAAAGCGCGTGGACCTGAAGAAAGGCCAGAGTGTCCGTCAAGACAGCGAGTAACCGCCGTCGGCGACGATCGTCTGCCCGGACACCCAGTCGGAGCCGGGGCCCAGAAGAAAATCGACGACCTTCGCGAGGTCTTCGGGCGTGCCGATGCGGCCGGCCGGAGTGCGGGAGAGATACTGCTTTTTCATCGTTTCGAAGTCGGGAAACATTTTCAACGAGTCGGTGTCGACGAGGCCGCCGGAGACCGCGTTCACGTGTATTTTGTGGGCCGCAAGCTCCACGGCGAGATAGCGCACGAGGTTTTCGAGAGCGGCCTTGGAAATGCCGATCGCGCCGTAATTGGGCGTAAAGTGTGCGGAGCCCAAACTCGAGATCGCGACCATTTTTCCGCCGCGTTCCTTCATCAGCGGCAATGCGGCCTGCGCAAGGAGAAGGAACGCTTTGGCATTGATATCAAGCGAGATGTTCCAGTCTTTTTCGCGCAGCTGGTGCACCGGCTTGAACACGCCGAGCGCGGCGCTGTGCACGAGACAGTCCAGACGGGGAGTGATCTTTTTTACTTCGGCGAACATCGAAGCGATCGCATCGGCCTCGCCGACGTTACCCTGGAGCAGATGCACGCGCGCTCCTTTTTTTTCCGCTTCTTTCTTCAGATTTTCCGCGGATTCTTCGTCGCGCAGGAAGTTGACGAAGACGGTAAGCCCTTTTTTGGCTTGGGAAAGGACGATGGCTCGGCCGATACCGCGGGAACCGCCGCTGATAAAGAGAGATTGTTCGGACATGCGAATCATCGTAACACAGAGGAAAGCGTACGCCAAGCACTCGGGAACCGGACCTTGTAAGGAGAACCTAGCGGCGGGTGGCGTGGCGTCGGAATCTTCTGCCCGGACCGCAATGGAAGCGGGAGGACAGAAGGTTCCGATGCCGCGACAGGACCCGCTGCCACCGAACACCGCGTCTAGGAGTGTTTTACACGATATGTTAAGATGTTTCGCATGACCGACTTGGGGAAGGAACGGAAAATCAAGGAAGGCGCCGGCAGGCTCGAGCGCCGTATCCTGTTCATGCATTTCGTCGCGCTCGCCGTGCTCGGGGTGTCGCTTTTTCCGATGGTCGGCTTTTACTGGATCGTGTGGCATTTTATGGGCGCCTACGCGGTGTGGCTCAAGATCCTTGTGTTCTCGTTCTCTCTACCGTTCGGGTATTTCCTGTTCGGTACGGTGCTGATCTTCCTGTGCGTATTTACGAAGAACCTTTTCGGTTACAAGATCAAGGAAGGGCTTTTTCCCATCCAGTCGAAGGAGGCGTGTGACTGGATCGGCTACAGCACGATGATCCTCATCGCCAACAGCGCGTTCCTCGACATTTTCCGCCTCTCGCCGTATCAGATACTTTTTTACCGCCTGATGGGCGCCAAAGTCGGCGAGCGCGTGAACGTGAACACGGCCGGTCTCGCCGACCTGTCGATGCTCGAGATAGGCGACGACGTGCTGATCGGCGGCGGCGTGGCGCTCATCTGCCACGCGTCCGAGCGGGGCTTTCTGAAACTTGCGCCGACGAAGATAGGAAACGGTGTTTCGATCGGTCTGAGCTCCGTGATCATGCCCGGCGTCGAGATCGGCGACGGCGCCTCGATCGCGCCTTGCAGTTTCGTGCCGAAGGGCACGAAGATCCCTCCGAGGGGCGTCTGGGGCGGAAACCCCGTGAAGGATCTGCGCGCCGAAAGACGTGAGGCGCTGAAGAACGAACCGTGATAAAATACCGGACATGAATTCGCCAAAACCATCCAAGTCCATCCAGAATATAGAAGAGCGCATGGGCAAGCTCGAGCCCGAATCACTGCGCTACCAGGTGCTCGGCGCCGCGAAAAGCTTCAAAAGCTCCTGGATACAGCTCGGGCAGTACCTGTTCACCGTTTATAAGGACAAGCTCTACCGCGACTGGGGCCATCAGACCTTCGAGGTCTACTGCTCGAAAGAGATAGGCATCCGCCAGGCGACGGCCATGAAGCTGCTCAAGTCCTATTCGTTCCTCGAAAAGGAAGAGCCCGCGTACGTGCGCGAAGAAGCGATGGAAGAGCGCAAGCCCTCGCGCATCCCGAGTTTCGAATCCGTGAACGCGCTGCGCCTGGCCCACGACAACGAGAGCATCTCCGAGACCCAGTACGAAGAGCTTCGTGAGGACATCCTCGAAGAGGGCAAGGAAGACGCCGACGTTAAAAAGAAGATCAAGTACCTGCTGAAGGCGGGCCAGAAAAAATCCGCGGAGCCCGGCGACGAAAAAAACGCTTCGCTGAAAAAACTCGCGCAATACCTTACCAATTACAAGAACGACGTCTCGCTCTTGAGCCTGCCGCCGAAAGTCCTGAAGAAGCTGGATGAGCTGATCGAGGTGCTCGAGGACTGGCGCAAATGAGCGCGGTCAAATATTTCACGCCTTCGGAAGCCAACAAGATGCTGCCGCTCGTGAAAACGATCGTCCTCGACATCCTGAAGACCGGCCAGTCGATCCGTGTGCTTTCAGTGAAGCTGGACAAGCCTGAGGAAGACCCCGAGGTCAACCGGCTCATGGACATTCTCGACGAGCTGTTCGACGAGCTCGAATCGCTCGGATGCACTTACCGCGACTGGAATTTTTCGGAAGGGCTCGTCGATTTTCCGGCGATGATCCGCGGCCAGGAAGCGATGCTCTGCTGGAAGAGCAACGAGGAAAAAGTGATGTTCTATCATGACGCCGAGTCCGGCTTCGCCGGGCGCCAGCCTATCCCCAAAGAACTCCTGCAATAACCTCTGTTTCAAAAAAATCAGGCAAAATAAAAACCCCGCCCGCTTTGTAAGCGGACGGGGTTAAATTTATTCTTCGATTATGAGAGGTGCTTGGAAACCAGCTTCGTCATCTCGAACATCGAAACCTGCGCCTTGCCGAAGATCGGCTTGAGGTTCGCATCGGCGTTGATGTTGCGCCTGTTCTTCTTGTCCTGCAGGTTGTTCTTCTTGATGTATTCCCAAAGCTTCTTCACGACCTGGGTACGGGGAAGCGTCTTGGAACCGACGACTTTCGCCAGCGCATCGCTTGGTTGAAGAGGTTTCATGAATGCTGCGTTCGCTTTTTTAACGGCCACGTTGTTTCTCCCTTGGTTAAAAATAATTAATCGTGCGTCTGTATTTGACCCCATATATCTATCATAAAAGCACCTAAATGAGAAGTATTTTCAAAATTGATTCCCGAGGGCGCCCGAGGGGATTTCGGCCGAATAAGCTATAATTTGGGTCATGACAGGCCTTTACGTCCATATTCCGTTCTGCGTGAAAAAGTGCCACTACTGCAATTTTGTGGTGACCGGCGCCGGTTCCCGCCCGAAGGAACGACTGTTCCTCGAACTGTTCGAGAAGGAGGCAGCGCGGCATGCCGGGGCCTTCCGCGCAAAAAAATTCGACACACTGTACGTCGGCGGCGGTACGCCGTCGGCGCTCGAAACGCGCGACCTCGAAGAAGTGTTCACGATCCTGAGGCTTTTTTTCCGATTCAAGAAAAACGCCGAGATCACTTGTGAGGCGAACCCCGGCGACCTGACGCCGTCGAAGGTACGGGCCTTGCGTTCGGCCGGCGTGAACCGCGTGAGCCTCGGCGCGCAGACGTTCCGTGACCGGACGCTCGAGCGGCTGAACCGCGCGCACGGCGCGGCCGCGATCACGTCTTCCTTTAATACGCTGCGCCGCGAAGGTTTCGACAACATCAGCCTCGACCTGATGCTTGCGCTTCCGGGCGAGACGATCGAGGACGTGAGGCGCTCGCTCGAAGAGGCCGTGCGCCTCGACCCCGAGCACGTTTCGCTCTACGAGCTCGTCGTGGAGGACGCGACCGTGTTCGGGCGCCGGCACGCGAAAGGAAAGCTTGTGCTGCCGCCCGAGGAAACGCAGCTCGAGATGCTGACACACGCGCGCAGTTTCCTGAAGTCCCGCGGCTATCGCCACTACGAGCTTTTGAGCTATGCGAAACCGGGCCGTGAGTCCGCGCATAACCGGATCTACTGGGCCAACGGCGAATATCTCGGGCTCGGGCCCGGCGCGTTCTCTTATCTGGCCGGCCGCCGCTATCGCAATTCTTCGAGTTTCGACGAATACATGAAAAAAACGGCGGCCGGCGACTGGTCGGCGCACGAGGAGGAAGTCCTGACCGCTGAAAAAAAAGAGACCGAGAGCTTTCTTCTCGCGCTGAGGACGGCCGAAGGCGCCGCGAAAAAAAAATTCTCCGATTTCTTGAGAAAAAGAAAAAATTCCGCCGCTTCTTTGCTGGAAACGGGGCTCATCGAAAGCAAAAACGGAAAAATAAAGCTCACCGAACGAGGCCAGCTGTTCGCCGAAACGGTTTTCTCGGAATTTTCGTCGGATTGAGTATTGACTTTGTTTCGGTGCATGCTATAGTACAAATAATCGAATAAATTTTTCTTATTGTTTGGCATGCGGTCCCGTCACCTGATGATGAACAGCCCAAGGAGAAGCCCATGAGCAATGCCAAGAAGAATGAACGCTCCCTCGAAGGCCACTACGACTACTACGGCATCCCCGCTTACATCCTGAAACAGAGAAACGGCGCGTACGCGAGCGGTTTTTTCGATCCGATCGAAGGCATCTTCAAGGCCGGCGGCTCCGCGAAAAGAATTTTATGGGACGGCATCCGTTTGACGGACAAAGAAGCCAAAAAACTGATCCGCGAATATTCGCGCTCGCTTCCGATCTTCGAAGAAGACGGCCAGACGCCCGAATGGATCCTTTTGCCGGACGAAGCCTCGATGTTCCTCGCGCAGTCGGACGAGATCCACGAGGACATGAACCCCGGCAACGAGGATTTTCCCGGCAAACAGGGAAAAACGGTCTAACGAACAGAGGGTTTTTTTGAAAAGTATTTCCGCACCGCCGCTCCGGGATTTTTTTCGGGGCGGCGTTCTTTTTTTCTGTGCGTTCAGGATCTGCGCTCCGGCCTGCGCCTCCGACGTCGAGCTGAACCGCACGAAGGCCGGACATTGGTTCCTCGTCGTCGACGGCAAG